>DATKLV010000270.1:0-5239 GCA_035542255.1 Desulfomonilia bacterium
CGGGATGCAGACCTTTGACCAGTCCCTCATGGCCTTGGTGAAAGATGGCAAGGTCAGCTACCATGAGGCTATGCGCAACGCCACCAACCCCAACGATTTCGCGCTGCGCATGAAGGGCATCCGCAGCACATCCGACGGCAAATGGGACCAGTTCGAGAAAGAGGCTCCGGAGGAGGAAGACGATGCCTTCAAGAAAACGACCGTCTACCAGGAAGGCAAATATCGCGACGTCAAGTGAGGGCGTAAGCTACGCATTGGCGATAATATCCAGGCGTGCAGTCTCCTCCTTTGAGTTAAAAAAAAACTGAAAAGCAGAGGTGCCTCTGATGAGGTGATCGAGGCCGTAATATCCCGCATTGAGGATATGGGGTATCTTGACGACTTCGAATATGCCAGGCGCAGGGCCCTGCTCATGGCGGAAAAAGGTTATGGGAACTACGCCATCAGGATTTTTCTTGAGGGTTTGGGCCTCCCGGATGCATTGGTGACGATTGCTATAAAGGCCTTGCCTGATGAACTTGGGGAGCGGCAACGGATGAAAAAGATGATTGGAAAGAGGGACCTCCCAAAGATTAAGCTAATAAGATTCCTAGCTGGCAGGGGTTTTCCCCTTGATCTCATAATTGATGAAACCGGTGGAGTTGATGCATGAAAAAGGGTTCTGAGATTCGCAGCATGTTTTTGGATTACTTTCAGGAGAAGGGGCATACCAAGGTTCAGAGCTCCTCCTTGGTGCCCGGTGATGACCCGAGCCTGCTCTTCACCAATGCGGGCATGGTTCAGTTCAAGGCAGTGTTTCTGGGTGCCGACAAGAGGGCATACACAAGGGCCACTACATCCCAGAAGTGCGTCCGGGCAGGAGGCAAGCACAACGATCTGGAAAATGTAGGAAGGACGGCCCGCCACCACACCTTCTTCGAGATGCTCGGCAACTTCTCGTTCGGCGACTATTTCAAGCAGGGTGCCATCGATTACGCATGGGACCTGCTGGTGAAACGCATGGGACTCGACCCCTCTAAGCTCTATGTGAGTGTGCACACTTCGGATGACGAGGCCTACGATATCTGGCACAAGCGCATAGGGCTTTCGAAGGACCGCATCATCAGGCTCGGCGACAAAGACAACTTCTGGGCCATGGGGGATACCGGCCCATGCGGGCCATGTTCCGAAATCATCTTCGACCAGGGGCCGGAGGTCGGCTGCGGCAGAGAAGACTGCAAGGTGGGGGAGTGCGACTGCGACCGCTACCTCGAGATATGGAACCTCGTGTTCATGCAGTTCAACCGCGACGAGAACGGCACTCTTACGGCTTTGCCTGCACCCAATATCGATACCGGCATGGGACTTGAGCGCATCACCGCAGTGCTCCAGGGGGTCAAAAGCAACTATGATACCGACCTGTTCACACCGCTCATCTCCAACATAGCAACCTTGGCCGGGAGAAGGTACGGGACGAGTGATGACCTTGATGTGTCCATCCGGGTTATTGCGGACCATGCACGGGCGAGCGCATTCCTTGTGGGCGACGGGGTCCTGCCGTCCAATGAAGGCAGGGGCTATGTGCTCAGGCGCATCATCCGCAGGGCCGCCAGGCACGGCAAACTACTCGGCATGGACAAGGCCTTCCTGCACAAGGTAGCTGTTAAAGTGGCCCAGGATATGGGGGATATCTATCAGGATCTTCTCGCGAGAAGGGATTTTATCGAAAAAGTGATCGCCAACGAGGAAGAGCGGTTCCTGAAGACCCTGGACAGGGGTTTAAGCCTCCTGGACGAGATCCTTGCCGGTTTGAAGGCAAAGGGAGCGAAGCTGATCCCCGGACAGGATGTTTTTGTCCTCTATGATACCTTCGGCTTCCCGGTGGATCTCACCGAGGATATTGCGCGCAAGGCCGGATTCGGCATAGACACGGTCGGTTTCGATGCCCAGATGGAGCAGCAGAGAGAGAAGGCACGCGGTGCATCCTCCTTCGGAGCCTTCACCGAGACGACGGAGGTCTTTACCTCGTCCTCGGGAGGGCATGCCGTGAGGTTCGTGGGCTATGACACCATGGAAGCGGATGCACGTATCCTTGAGATGCAGGTTCAGGGTGCGGATGGGAAGATGATGGTAACAGATATAATCCATGAAGGGGAGGAGGCATATCTCATCACCGATGTCACCCCGTTCTACGGTGAATCGGGCGGGCAGGTGGGAGACACCGGCAAGATTATGGGGAAAGACACGCAGGCCGATGTTCTGTACACCACGAAGACCGACAATGATATGATTGTCCACCGTGTCCGCATGATGTCCGGTACGCTGTCCAGGGGACAGTCCGTGAGATTGTCAGTGGATGCCTCCAGGCGCAGGAGCATCATGCGCCACCACAGCGCCACGCATCTCCTCCAGCGGGCATTGAGGGATGTGCTGGGCGAGCATGTACACCAGTCGGGATCGCTTGTCACCGACAGCAGGCTCAGGTTCGATTTCACCCATTTCACCGCCTTGAGTGACGAAGAGATGGAAAGGGTTGAGGCCATCGTGAACCAGCTCGTGCTGGAAGACCTGCCCATCAGGACGGAGATCCTCTCCAAGGAAGCGGCCATGGACAAGGGAGCCATGGCGCTATTCACCGAGAAATACGGTGAAGAGGTGAGGGTGGTGACCATGGGTGAGGGTATATCCGTGGAGCTCTGCGGCGGGACGCACTGCTCAGCGACCGGCCAGATAGGCCTGGTGAAAGTGGTCTCAGAATCCAGCGTTTCAGCGGGACTTCGCAGGATCGAAGCCATTGCCGGGACACGCTCATTGGAGCATATAAGAACTCTCTCAGGACTCCTCTTAAGTGCGGCGGAGAAGCTCAAATGCGCGCCTGCCGACATCAATGACCGCATCGGTTCCCTCCAGGCAAAGATCAGGGAGCAGGAGAACACCATCAAGGACCTCAACATCCGCATTGCCACCGGTACCCCTGGCAAGGATGGTGAGGAGGAATACTCGGTCGACGGATTCTCGGTGGTGATCAAGAAGGTCGAGGTCGAGGCGATCGACCAGATAAGAACCCTCGGCGATCGTATAAAGGACAAGATAGGCTCCGGTGTGGTGTTCCTGGCTTCGCCTTCCGGCGGCAAGGCCACTTTCATGGTGATGGTCACCAATGACCTTGCAGGCAAAGTGAGCGCCGGAAAGGTCATGAAAAAGATCATTGAGAAAGTCGGCGGCAGGGGAGGCGGCAAGGATCTGTTCGCGCAGGGCGGCGGTCCGGACGCGAGCTCGATCGATAAAGCCATTGCCGCCTTCAAGGAAGCCGTCAAGGGGGGTGTATGAGAGAGGCCACTGTCAGCAGAAAGACCAAGGAGACCGAGATCTCGATAACCATCTGTCTCGATGGAGGGTCGGTGGGCCTCGATCTGCCCTCGGGGTTTTTAACCCATATGCTCGATGCCTTTGCCAAGCACGCGGGCCTTGGTCTTAAAGTCGAGGCCAAGGGAGACGTGCATGTCGATCTGCATCATACCGTGGAAGACATAGGCATCGTACTGGGGAAGGCCATCAAGGGAGCACTCGGTGACAAGCGCGGGATAACGCGATATGGCCTAGCCAAGGTTCCCATGGACGAAGCACTGGTTGAGGCGTGCCTTGATATCTCGGGCAGGCCGTTCTTTACCGTCCACGGCGGGGATGTCTTCCATGGCAAGGCAGGCGACCTGGATCTGGAGCTTGTGCCTGAATTTTTCCGATCGCTTGTATTCCAGGCAGGTATCACCCTGCACATGACTGTCTTCTCCTCGGGAAACGGCCATCACCTGGCCGAGGCATGCTTCAAGGCATTTGCGCGTGCACTCAGAGAGGCGGTGGCAGTTACCGGCACCGACATACCCTCCACCAAGGCCAGCCTATGAAATTCAGGCATACCCGGGTGAAGACCTTTGACTCCGGCCGTCATCCCGGTCAGCCGGTATGGTTTGAGATCAATGAGGAAGGCCTCGAGATAGAGGTCATCCTCGATCACTGGAACGAAGCCTACCAGGACCCGAGTTTTTTCCCCGACGAATATTTCAAGGTTCAGGCATCGGACAGACATGTATACCTCCTGAAATACTCCACGCTTTTCAAGAGCTGGTGGGTTATGGAGTATGAGGGCCTCGTTGCATGATCATCATCCCTGCCATAGACCTGCATAAAGGACAGGTAGTGAGGCTCAAGAAGGGAAAGTTCGATGAGGTGACCGTCTATAGCCAAAATCCCGCAGTGGTGGCGTTTGCTTTTGCCGATGCCGGTGCGGCGAGGATTCACGTGGTGGACCTGGATGGGTCTGTCGCCGGAAGAGGCATGAACGTGCAGGCTATCAAGGAGATCTGCTCTGCGGTGGATGTGGCTGTTGAGCTCGGCGGCGGTATCCGAACGACTGATGACGCGAGGCGCATGTTAGACCTGGGGGTGAGTTATGTCATCCTGGGCACAGTAATAGTTAAGGACCCCGGGACTGCCCAAGATATCCTGAAGGCGTTTCCCGAAAAGGTCGGCATAGGTATCGACGCGATCGACGGCAAGGTGGCGGTGCAGGGATGGAAGGAGATCACCGAGCAGACGGCCATAGATCTGGCAAGGCATTATGAGGAGTTCAACCCAGCCTTTATCGTGTATACCGATATCTCCCGTGACGGCATGCTCACAGGGCCCAACATCGAGGCCACCACTGCGCTAGCCTCTGAGACTGACATTCCGGTAATCGCATCGGGCGGAGTCGGCAGCATGGATGATATCAGGGCTCTTCTGCAGGTGGGATGCCTCTTTGGGGCCATCGTCGGCAAGGCTGTCTACGAGGGCCGTGTGGATGTACATGAGGCTGTTCGATTGACACATACTTAAACCAGGGGAGGATGATGATGGACTGTATCTTCTGCAGGATTATCAAGGGCGAAATACCTTCCGCCAAGGTTTACGAGGATAAGTTCGTTTATGCCTTCAACGATAGAGAGCCTATGGCACCGGTCCATGTCATTGTTGTGCCCAAGCAGCATTATGCCACGCTCAATGATCTCGACAACAAGGACATATGGTTCTCCATGCTGAAAGCCGCCCAGGAGGTGGCGAAGATCAAGGGTGTGGATAAGTCCGGCTACCGCATTGCCGTGAACTGCGGCAAAGACGGCACCCAGGTCGTCATGCACCTCCACCTCCATGTGCTCGGGGGCAGGATGCTCGACAGCAAGATGGGCTGATTCCCATTCCCAATCAAAGCACTCTCATCGTT
>DATKLV010000271.1:0-4913 GCA_035542255.1 Desulfomonilia bacterium
GAATATCGACGTGGCAAGCGCACAGTCCTTGATCAAGAAGACCACGCTCATGGACCTCATGGTGAAATCGCGCGTCGTGGTGACGGAAACCATGATCAGGGACTACTATGACAGTCATAAAGAATATGCAGGCACCGAATCCCTACACCTGAAGCAGATCCTTATCAAAAACGACCCTGGAAAGGCGAACAAGGCACTCGAAGAAATCAAGCATGGCCTCCCCTTCGACGAAGCAGCCAAGACCTATTCGGACATGCTGATAGGCGGAAATGCGGATATCGGCTGGATTCAGATAGCTGACCTGGCACCCGAAGTACGGAAGATGCTCGAACCTGCCAAACCGGGTGATCTGGTGGGCCCCATCAACCTGAATGAAAATAGTCTCATATACCAGGTCCTGGAGCGCGGCATATCGGGCGGTAAACCAATCGACGAGGTGAAGGTCGACATCGTGGAGACACTCCAGGACAAGTATCGCCAGGAGGCCTTCGATCACTGGCTCAAGATGATCATGGGGGACCATTACATCGGGATATACATGTAACTGGATGAAAGACTACATTGAGATCAAAGGTGCCAGCGAGCATAACCTCAAGGGTATAGACGTCCGCATACCCCGGAATAAATTCGTGGTAATCACGGGCGTGTCGGGATCAGGCAAGTCGTCGCTCGCATTCGATACCCTCTTTGCAGAGGGGCAGCGCAGGTATGTCGAGTCTCTCAGCGCCTATGCCCGGCAGTTTCTCGAACAGATGCCCAAGCCACAAGTCGAGTCCATAGAAGGCCTGTCACCAGCCATAGCAATAGAACAGAAGACTACGTCCAACAACCCCAGGTCCACCGTAGGGACAGTCACTGAGATTTACGACTACCTGCGGGTCCTCTTCTCCCGCGTAGGCACACCCCGCTGCTGGATATGCGGGCGGTCAATAGAATCCATGACCATCCAGCAGATGGCCCAGGCCGTGCTCGACCTCGGAGTGAACCGCAAGGTCGTCCTCTTCGCGCCCCTGGTGAGCGGCCGCAAGGGTGAATATGCGAAGCTCTTCGATCGCCTGGCCCGCGACGGATTTGTGCGGGTGCGGATCAACGACGAATTCTACGACATCGAGGACGTGCCCAAGCTCGACAAGAACAAGAAACATACGATTGATGTTGTGGTGGACAGGGTCGTGCTCAAAGAAGGGGTACTGACCAGGCTGCTGGACTCCATCGAGACCGCGTGCAAACTCTCTGATGGAACGCTTGTTGCCGAGGACGAGCAGGGAGGTTCATACATCTTCTCCGAGCATTACAGCTGCCCGGTGTGCAAGACCTCGTTCCCGGAGATCTCGCCCAGGATGTTCTCCTTCAACAACCCTCACGGTGCATGCGAGACATGCCATGGACTGGGAGTGCTCATGGAGATCGACCCTGACCTGGTGGTCCCTGACAGGAAGCGGTCGCTCAGTCAGGGTGCCATCGTTCCCTGGGGTGTGCCTCCGGGCAAATTTGCAAGCCGCATGATCCGATACCTGGCGAGGAATCTCGGATTCAGTGAGGATACGCCTTATGAGAAGCTGCCGGAAGAGGTAAGGCGCACCATCCTGTACGGCGGACCTATGAAAGACTTGTACTCCGCACCGTTCGAAGGGGTGATCCCCAACCTGACCCGCAGGCTCAACGAGAGCGAAACAGGAGAGATCAGCGATGAGTTCGCCCGGTTCCTCAATAACATTACCTGTCCTGACTGCAAGGGCGCACGCTTGAAGAACGAGGTCCTCCATATCACCATCGAAGGAAAGAACATCTTCGAGCTCACTGCCGTGAGCGTCGACGATATGATCGTATTTTTTAAGAGCCTGAATCTGAGCCCCAAGAAAAAGGAGATAGCAGCGAGGCTAGTCAAGGAGATCACGGACCGTCTCGGTTTCCTGTCATCGGTGGGGATCGGTTACCTGACGCTGAGCAGGACGGCCGGCACGCTCTCGTCCGGCGAGTCCCAGCGCATCAGGCTCGCCACGCAGATAGGCTCTGCGCTTATGGGTGTGATGTATATCCTGGATGAACCAACCATAGGGCTCCACCAGCGTGACAACGAGCGCCTCATCACCACGCTCAAGCACCTGCGCGACCTCGGCAACACACTCATCGTGGTGGAGCATGATGAGGAGACCATCCTCGATTCCGATTACGTCATCGACATGGGGCCGGGGGCCGGGGAGCAGGGCGGGAGCATCGTATTCCAAGGAACACCCCGGGAGCTCGTGAAGAGCGCTGATTCGCTGACGGGAAAATATCTCTCAGGCAGGCTTACCATCCATACCCCTGAACATCCGCGGCGTCCCAAGGGTACCTTTATCCGCATCAAAAGCGCGCACGCCAACAACCTCAAGAACATAGACGTGGATATCCCAATCGGATCGTTCACCTGTATCACAGGGGTATCGGGTTCGGGAAAATCGAGCCTGGTCATCGATACGCTCTACCCCTATCTGAGCAGTGCCCTGTCGGGGTCGAGGATCCAGCATGCCCGGGTAAAGGGCATAACCGGGCTCGAGCATCTCGACAAGGTCATCAATGTCGATCAGAGCCCTATCGGCAGAACCCCACGCTCGAACCCCGCCACTTATACCGGGGTCTTCACCATCATCCGGGAGCTCTTCTCCATGCTGCCCGACGCAAAGGTCCGCGGATACAAGCCCGGCCGTTTCAGCTTCAATGTCAAAGGGGGCAGGTGCGAGGCATGCGAGGGCGGCGGTCTCATCAAGATCGAGATGCATTTCCTGCCCGATGTGTATGTCATATGCGACCAGTGCCGGGGGAAACGCTTCAATGGCGAAACCCTTGAGATCAAGTACAAGGGCAAGTCGATAGCAGACGTGCTCGACATGACCGTGAGCCAGGCCTATGAGCTCTTTGATGCCGTTCCCAAGATCAAGCGGAAGCTCAAGACCCTCATCGATGTGGGTATGGACTATATACGGCTCGGACAGAGCGCCACCACACTCTCGGGTGGTGAAGCACAGAGGACCAAACTAGCCAGGGAACTGTCGAAGCGTGCAACCGGGCGGACGGTCTACATCCTCGACGAACCCACAACCGGCCTGCATTTCGAAGACATCAACAAGCTCCTCTTCGTGCTCCACCGCCTGGTGGACGAAGGCAATACGGTCATCGTCATAGAGCACAACATGGACATCATCAGATCCGCCGACTACATTATAGATCTCGGACCCGAAGGCGGTGAAGAGGGGGGCAATCTAGTTGCCAAGGGCAGTCCCCGTGAGATCGCCCGCGTTGAACGATCATACACAGGCCGGTATCTGAAGAAGTATTTCGAAGCTCATTGACACTCATTTTGATATGTGTATAGAGTCTGACATCCGGAAACAAGACTATCATAAGACTTCATATGGTGATATATCCAATGGGAGGGAGAATAAATCCATGAAAAAATCCGCCATCTTCGCAGGATGCATGATCCTCTTATTCATCGTCTTGAGCGCACCCTGCTTTGCCGAGGAACGGAAACTCAAGATCCAGGTCATGCAGGTAACCAATATCGAGCCTTTCCAGAAGTCCTACCTGGGTTTTGTGAAGGAACTCGAACGGAACGGATTCGTGCAGGGGAAAAATCTTGAGATAAGACGGAAGATCATCGGTTTCGACATGGAGAAGGCTACCATGTGGAGCAAGATCGGCGTCCTCATGCAGCTCAAGAGCGAAACGCTTAAAATCGTAGATGAGAAGCCCGACCTTGTCCTCACGATCGGGACACCTGCCACGAAGTACACCAAGGACAAGATCACCGGAGCCGGCATACCCCTTGTCTTCTCTTCGGTCGCCATACCCACGGCTGCAGGGTGCAAGTCCATGACGCAGGGGGGACCCGGTTTTACCGGGGCGACCCTGTATATGAGCATGAAGGATGCACTCAAGATCGTTAAGCTGGCTTTCCCTCAGCTTAAGACCATAGGCATCATCCACAGCGATGATGAGAACGGCATTGCACACACGGAAGAGGCAAAGAAAACGGCTGGGTCATTCGGCATGACGGTCATTTCCCAGGAGGTCAACAAAAACAACAAAATCACCCCCGTGCTCGAAGAACTTAAGCAAAAAGGGGTCGAGGCCTTTGCCGTCCCGCTGGACACCTACTACGGCCTGAGGAACTACGAGGCCTGCCACGAGATGGAGAAATTCTCCACCGAGACCAAGATTCCGGTCTTCAGCTTTGCACTCATGAAAGTACCGGGCGCAATCCTCTATGTCGGATCGGATTTCGGTGAGATCGGGACGCTTGCCGGACATCAGGCGGCCCTCATACTCAAGGGCGAGTCAAAGCCCGATAACCTTCCCATACTCAGGCAGGAGGACCTGAAGATCCTGGTGGATACCAAACAGTTGAAGGCACTGAACTGGCAGCTTCCTTTGGGGATCCTCCAGATCGCCCAGTCTGTCGAGTGACATCTTTCTTGACATTGTTTCGGCAATTAAGATAAGTGTGGCAAGCCTAGAAAAGCATACCAAAAGGGGGAACAGATACACATGGCAGTCAGCATCAGATTGACCCGAGGGGGAGCCGCCAAGAAGCCGTTTTACCGCATTGTCGTCACAGACTCACGCAACAAGCGCGATGGGAGATTCATCGAGATCGTCGGACATTTCGACCCCAAGTTCAGACCGGAAAGCATAAGCCTGAAGATCGACAGGATCAAGGAATGGGTGAATAACGGCGGGCAGCTCTCACCGGCTGTCAAGAAACTCATCAAGGAAAAAGGATATACGCTCTAATTCGATACTAGTTCTGTTAAGGTGAGGGTATCATGAGAGAGCTTATCGAGTACATCGCAAAGGCATTGGTCGACAACCCTGAACAGGTTCAGGTTTCACAGGTAGAAGGTGAAGTAACCTCTGTTATCGAACTGAGG
>DATKLV010000272.1:0-7906 GCA_035542255.1 Desulfomonilia bacterium
AGCATTCCCCTGAATCGTGAGTAGCTAATCGATTATTAAACATTGCCCTGTCTGCAAGCATTGGGTATGCTGCTCAAGCAGGGTCCTATCGGTTATTAAAACAAGCGGTTATTTATTAGGCCAATCTTGGAGCCCGGCTGATGTAAGAGGAGGGGTATTGCTATGGGTGAATATGAGGTTGTCGTGGAAGGGATATACCAGGTTGGCGGCTCTGATCTCTCTGATCCTCATGATGCCGCGGTATATATAATTGCATGCGGGACGGATCTGGTTATGATCGATTGCGGTTCAGGCATGGCTCCCGGGGCAATAGTGGAAAACATCAAAGAAGCAGCACTTGATCCGAAAAAAATCACTACGCTGGTGCTTACTCATTGCCATGTGGATCATATAGGCTCGGTATCATATTTCAGGGAAAAGTATGAATGCACTGTTATTGCCCACGATCTGGATGCGTATGCCATCGAGTCCGGCGACTCTACACTCACTGCTGCGCGCTGGTACAACACCAGGCTGCCGAAGACAAAGGTTGACAAAAGATTGTACGAGGATCACGAGATACTATCCATAAGCGGTGCAGAACTCCACTGCATCCATACCCCGGGTCATACACCCGGATCCATATCGCTGTATATTGACTGGGAGGGGATGCGGATACTTTTCGGTCAGGACATCCACGGACCCTTTAGTCGTGAATTTAAATCGGACATCGGGCAGTGGCGTGAATCCATGCACAAACTCATTGGACTTAAGGCCGACATCCTCTGCGAAGGCCATTTCGGGATATACAGACCCAAGGAGCGTGTTGAGCGCTATATAAGGGGATACCTGGATCAGTATGCAGGGCAATAGCAGTCTTGACTTCCCTTCTCCATTATTATATCGAGCCTGGAAATTGTGCATGGATAGAAGCGCTCTGATAACATTATATTGATGAACAGAGGTACATGAATGGCACGAGCATACAGCATAGCAGTCGTTCCTGGTGATGGGACAGGTCCCGAGGTGGTTGCCGAAGGCATCAAAGTTCTCAAGGCAGTATCGTCGGTTGAAGGAATCAAGATCGATTTCACCACCTATGATTTTGGAGGGGAGAGATACCTGCGCACAGGCGAAGTCCTGCCGGATACGGCAATTAACGAGATGAAGAAGCATCATGCAATATACCTGGGTGCCATCGGGCATCCGGATGTAAAGCCCGGAATTCTAGAAAAAGGAATTCTCCTGAAAATGAGGTTCGAGCTGGATCAGTATGTTAACCTGAGGCCCGTGAAGCTCTATCCTAATGTGGAAACGCCTCTCAAGGACAAGGGTCCGGATCAGATCGACTACGTGGTTATCCGTGAGAATTCAGGCGGGGTCTACACCGGGGCCGGCGGTATCACCATGAAGGGCACCCCGAACGAAGTGGCCGTGCAGGAGATGATCTACACCCGCTTCCAGGTGGAGCGATGTCTGCGCTATGCCTTTGAGTATACGAGGAAGCGCAACAGGAAAAAGACTCTTGCCCTGGTCGGAAAGACAAATGTCCTGACCTATGTATTCGACTTATGGGAACGAGCTTTTCACGAGATAGGCGAAAAGGATTTCCCTGACATCAAACGCGAATACTTCCATGTGGACGCGACATGCATGTGGATGGTGAAGAACCCGGAGTGGTTTGATGTTCTGGTGACCGAGAACATGTTCGGCGATATCATCACCGATCTGGGTGCCATAACCCAGGGCGGTATGGGAATCGCGGCTGGTGGGAATATAAATCCGGTAGGTGTATCCATGTTTGAACCCATAGGGGGAAGTGCCCCCAAGTATACCGGCATGAACATCATTAACCCGCTGGCAGCTATTGCATCGGCTCAGATGATGCTGGAGACCCTGGGTGAGGATGCCGCCGCTGCACGCATTGAAAAGGGGATAATCAAAGCCCTCCAGAAAGACATAAAGTCTCTCGCTGCAGGGAAGATGGGTCTTTCAACAACGCAGGTAGGAGACAAGGTCACCCAGTATGCTACAGCCTGATTAATTCCGTTTCTCAATCAAGCGCTCTCATTGTCGGCTTCTTCGGGTTGCTCCTCGGAGTACACTAAAAAGTACACCTGTGTCGCCCCCCTCCTTGCTTCCTCAATATCATCTTGATTGAGAAACGGAACAGAACAATGATCAGGGTACCTGATATCTCTTGAGTTTTTTGTGGAGTGTTGCCCGAGTTATCCCGAGCTTTCTCGCAGCCTCGCTCTTGTTGCCCTGTGCCGATTCCAATGTTTTCAGAATGCTTAGCCGTTCTATTTCATCCAGACTGAGATCCCTTGCATGATCAAAATTTGGAGATTCCATGGACGGTTCTTCTCGGAATAGGGGGACATCCTCTTCTCTCAGATAGGGAGAGTTGGAGAGGACGACGGCACTCTCAATGGTATTCATCATCTCCCGTACATTACCGGGCCAAGTATATCTGATGAGCCGGTCCATAGACTGCGGAGTGAAACCTTTCAGTTGTTTGTTGTTTTTGATGGCGAACATCTTCAGAAAGTGTTCGGCGAGCACGGGTACGTCTTCATTACGCTCCCTGAGGGGTGGTACGGAAAGGTTGATGACATTAAGGCGGTAATACAGGTCCTCCCGGAATCTTCCCTCTTTTACAAACCCAGTGAGGTCCTTGTTCGTGGCTGCTATGATCCTGACGTCCACAGGGATAACTTCTTCTCCGCCGACACGGGTTATTTCCCTCTCCTGGAGAACGCGCAGAAGCTTGACCTGCATTGACAAAGGCATTTCACTGACTTCATCAAGGAAGAGACTGCCGCCGTGCGCCTGTTTGAATCGGCCTTCTCTGCGACGCAATGCCCCGGTGAACGCACCCTTTTCATGGCCGAATAGCTCGGATTCGAGCAGGCCCTCGGATATTGCGGCGCAGTTCATCTTGATGAAGGGATGATCCTTCCGGGGGGAATTGAAATGAATGGCCCCGGCAATCATCTCTTTGCCTGTCCCGGACTCTCCTGTTATGAGCACGGTCGCATCGGATGATGCCGCCCTAGCCGTGGTTTCCAGCAGACGCATCATGGAAGGGCTCCTGCCGATTATGCTCCTGGTGTCGAAGCGCTCCCCCACAAGCTCCCTTAAAAGACGGTTCTCCTCCTTGAGCATGCTGTGTTCCATCGCCTTGTCCATCTTCAACCTCAGCTCATCGAAATCCAGGGGTTTTGTCAGATATTCATACGCCCCTTTTTTCATGGCATCGATGGCTGTATCGACCGATGAATAAGCGGTCATGATAATGACCGGGATCGCAGGGTTAATGTCCTTTATGGAGGCCAAGGCTGCCAACCCTGAAACCTTGACCATACGGATGTCCATGAGGATAAGATCGAAGGGTCTTGCCAGGACCAGATCGATGGCGGCCTGTCCGTCGTCGGCCTCGGTTACTTCATATCTCCAGCCGGCAAGCAAAGTCTTGAGCATGGTGCGATGAGAGAAGTCATCATCAACAACCAAAATGGTCCTGTTCCTGCTGTTCGTCATGATAATACTCCCGGGGACGGCATGCTCAGAGAAACCATGGTCCCCATGCCGGGCTTACTCTCAATCTTGATCTCTCCTTCATGGGCTTCCATTATTTTATGGACAATGGCGAGTCCGAGGCCGGTCCCGGTCTGTTTTGTGGTGAAATAAGGATCAAATATATGCGGCAAGTCATCAGGGGAGATCCCATGGCCGGTATCCGAAAGTTGTACGACGTACCTCGAGGATTTATCATCATACCTGACGGCCACTGCGAGGGTTCCTCCTTCAGACATGGAATCCAGTGCATTGATAAAGAGATTGAGCAGCACCTGGCCCACCTTGTCCGGGTCGACTTCCGCATAGCAGGGATCTGTACCCAGTCCGGATCGATCAATGACGATGTTCTTACCAACGGCCTGTTTCTCGATCATCTCCAGGGAACGGTTAATCAGCTCTACAAGAGACGTCGTCTTTCTCTTCAGATCCATAGGTCTGGACAGATCCAGAAGCTGGCTGATAGCACGGTTGAGACGTTCCACTTCACCGACCATGATGCCTGCTATTCTCTGGTCTTCAGGGACATCACGGTAACGTTCTTTGAAATAGATAGCAAAACCCTTGATGGAACTTAAGGGGTTCCTGATCTCATGCGCCACGCCTGCGGCGAGGCTTCCAATAGCAGCGAGCCTCTCTTTTCGCTCCATCTCTCTTTTCAGATGCTCAATCTCGGTGATGTCTCTCAGCAGCACAATATGGCCGAGGAAGTTATTGTCTTCATCCGTGAGGAAACTGGCGCTTGACTCATACACCATGACCCTGTCATGCAGCGGGATGCGAAGATCACGCACGGCGATATCATGCGGGTTATGGATCTCTTCAATGAGATCCGTTATCTGTTCCGGCAGAGCTTCTTCCGCTTTTTTGCCCACAATATCGGCGGTCGAGACCATGAGTAATCTTTCAGATACATCATTGAGTGTCACGAGGTTGCCTTCGTCGTTGATGAAAATGAGACCAATAGGCATATTATCCACCAACGTATCGGAAAATGCCTTGATGCGGGAAAGCGATGCCTTGGTGGACCGATAGTTCTGTACTATGACAATAGAGACGATCCCGAGCAGGCCATACATGGATAGTATCACGGCAAGAAAGATCCTCTGCTTGATGCTCTCGCTGATTATCTGCTCAACAGGCTGCATATTCAGACCGACAAAGATGGATTGAATTGGGGGCCTGTCCACTCCCGGCAACATGTGAGGATAGAACCAGTCGCGCTGGGGACGCTTGCGCTTGAGAATGACCATACCGCTCCGGGATGGATGGAATCTCCTGTATACTTCGAAGACCTGTCTTCCCTTTGAATCTTTTATTACCCTCCACATGAGTACATGGCTCAGTCTGGCCTGGTCGACGTCGAGCCCGTAGACCTTACCGATATTCCCCGGCTGATTGTGGGCGACGATCTTCCCGGTCCTGTCTGTAATGAGTATGTAGAGGATGTCCGGTTCCTCCGCCGTCTCCATGATGAGGCGCTGGACCTGTGCGCCGCTCCATCCCATACCCATCATGCCCGTCCTTGTTCCTGCTTCGAAGGAACGGATAAGGGCATCACCCTTCTCGCTGAGCATGTGATACATGTTCTTCCTCTGGGTGCTGATGCTTTCCATGGTGGTGAAGATAAAGATGGGCACCATCACAACGAGTGAACCCATGATCACCCAGGGTGATATCTTGATCCAGGCCTTTTTGGAATGTTTCCAGCCGCTTTTATCCATCAAATTCTCTTGATTATGCTTTTCAACTCTCATGCCATCGGCTCCCGGAGCGGATTCTCCCCACTGCAGCAGTATTGTCATGTTGAGGTAGTGTATATCTTTTATACACCTGTATATCCATGTAGTATACAAAATATACACTATTGCACGATCTCAGAGGTGCTCAGATCATGAGAGGTCAGGCATCATGCGGAAAAGGCCCGGAAATTCGATTCAAAATATCTTGGCATGTCCATTGCTAAATAGAGATTACTAAGGCATATGACTAGAAACCGAAGAGACTAGTAACCCTCTTCAAGCCACATAACTCCTAACTACCTCCTCTACGGATGGCGGGCATAGCCCAAACCGCCATCCTTTTTTTGTATAATGTGTCAGGATTGAAGCTGTGAATATCGATTCACTGGCTGATTGACTAGCTTGGCATTCTCATATAGTAGGTAATGAGTTGGAGGTATCCATGTCTTTGACGTATCGTGATGCTGGTGTTGATATTGATAAGCAAAATCTTCTTGTGAGGGCTATTAAATCAAGTGTTAAGTCAACTCACGGGCCCGAGGTCATAGGGGGAATAGGCGGTTTTGCCGGTCTCTTCAAACTGGATATAGAAAATTACCGAGAGCCCGTATTGGTCTCCTCCACCGATGGTGTCGGGACCAAACTGAAGATAGCTTTCATGGCTGATAATCATGACGGTATCGGCATTGATCTTGTTGCCATGGTGGTCAATGACCTTATAGTCGTGGGCGCCCAACCCCTTTTCTTTCTGGATTACTTCGCAACCGGTAAGCTTAATCTTGATCGGGCAAAGTCCATCATATCAAGCATAACCAAAGGATGCCAGGAGGCCGGTTGTGCCTTAATAGGCGGTGAAACGGCGGAGATGCCCGGTTTTTACCGCGAAGATGAGTATGATGTTGCCGGTTTTGGTGTTGGTGTTGTGGACAGCGACAAGATCATCGATGGAGCACGCATATCAGCAAAAGATGTCCTTATCGGGATACATTCTTCAGGTCTTCACAGTAACGGATTCTCTCTTGTGAGAAAGGCCCTCTTCGAGCGGGCCAAACTTCGTATCGATGATTATCTGCAAGATCTAGGAAAGACACTTGCTGAAGAGCTCCTGACCCCGACTCGAATCTATGTCAAGAGCGTGCTGAATGTCCTGAGAGGTTTTGAGATCAAGGGCATTGTGCACATCACCGGCGGCGGCTTCATTGACAACATCCCTCGTGTGCTTCCGGCACGATCGTCTGCCGTAATAGAGAGGGGTTCATGGACCCTTCAGCCGATATTCCGATTTATTCAGGATATAGGTAAGATCGAAGATTCTGAGATGTACCGGACTTTCAACATGGGTATCGGCATGGTGCTCGTCGTATCTCACAAAGATGCGGATGATGTGATGCTCAGATTGAAAGGGCTCAAAGAGACTGCTGATATAATAGGTTACATCGAAGCACGATCTAAGGGTGGTGAACCAGTAGTACTTTCTCAGGGGTAAATACGTGATCCACATTGGAGTCCTGGTTTCGGGCAGTGGAAGCAATCTCCAGTCAATCATGGATGCCTGTGAACGCTCAGAGATCGATGGCAGGGTTTCGATTGTTATCAGTAATGTTCCGGGTGTATATGCACTTGAGCGAACAGAGAAGAAAGGCATCGACGCCAAGGTGATCTCACACACCGAGTACCCCGATAGAGATAGTTTCGACAGGGCCCTTGCAGATACCCTCAAAGAGTCACATGTCGACCTGGTGGTCCTGGCCGGATTTATGAGGGTGCTCACCCCAACATTTCTCAGGCTGTTTCCCGGAAGGATAATGAATATACATCCTGCCTTGCTTCCTTCCTTCCCCGGTCTTGGTGTCCGCCAGAAGGCCATTGATTATGGTGTGAGGTTTTCCGGGTGCACCGTTCATTTTGTAGATGAGGGTGTGGATACCGGGCCCATAATAATCCAGGCCGTAGTTCCGGTATATCCTGACGACACTGAAGATAACCTGAAAGAACGTATCCTTAGGCTGGAGCATAAGATCTACCCCAAGGCCATATCCCTTTTTGCACAGGACAGGCTTACTATTTCCGGAAGAAAGGTATACATCAAAGGCCTCGGAAAGGATGAGGAGGCATGCCTCATCAATCCTCCTTTGATCGGCTAGAAGGCATGGTACTCGTGAGCGCCTGTATCCTGGGCATTCGGTGCCGCTATGACGGGTCTGCCAGGAAACTAAATTCCATCCGGAAGATATCAGATGTCATTATGATCCCTGTCTGCCCTGAACTACTAGGAGGGTTGCCGACGCCGCGTCCGGAAGCATTTTTCACCGGCGGAGACGGAGGGGCAGTAATAAAAGGCAGGGCCTTCGTCCGTGATACTCTGGGCCGTGATGTAACCCAGGCCTTTCTCAAAGGTGCGGAAGAGATCCATGCGATCGCTCGCGACCTTAAAATCGGACATGCACTCCTTAAAGAGAGGAGCCCTTCCTGCGGAACTCATAAAGTTTGGGTTGAAGGACATCTGCAGGATGGTATTGGGGTGACGGCAGCCGTTCTCAAAGTTATGGGTGTTCACCTGATGAACGAAGATGGGCTGATACGGTGAAAAAGGCCTATGATGTCAT
>DATKLV010000273.1:0-4125 GCA_035542255.1 Desulfomonilia bacterium
ATCCTCAGGAACCGGTGAAGGCAATCGTACGTCTCTGGGAGGAATGCTTTAAGGATGAAGAGATGACCACTGGTCTTGGGAAAGTAAACCAGCTTATATGGCTTGATTACTCACAGGACGGTAAGGATTGCGGGATCTGGATCGATTGCAGAGACGGAAAACTTGCAGCAGGCGGGGGTAAACCCAGCGAAGAACCCGATTTGACCATGAGCCTTTCTGCCGACAATGCCCATCTCACGTGGCTGAACAAGCTAAACCCGGTCCAGGCTATAGCCCAAAAGAAGATCCTGGTGAAGGGCTCCGCATCGGGCCTCTTGAAACTTGCGCCCAAGCTTCCCAAGGTGGCGAAGATCTATGTACAGGTGCTGAAGGACTTGGGATGGGAAGATAAGGTCGTGTAAGGCAACCTTGTGCCGTCTTGTGGCGCTACCGGATGCAATTTGCGACATGAACCACGAGACGGCCCTCATCTTAGCCAGATCATTCAGATGAGATGTTGATGGAATGGTAGTGAATGAGGTCTCAGCATGGGAAGCATCATTGAACATATCCAGCATTATGGAAATGCACTCCACGTGTACTCCTGGCTCTGCAGGTTCATGAGCTCGGCAAGGGCGAGACGTATCACATGTTGGTATGAAGGATACTTTCATCCGTTTTTGTACAAGGAAACCTCCCTGGGGCAAAAAGACGGAAGGTGGTGAGAAATGGCAAATGGATATGCAGGGACAATTCTGTACTGTGATTTAAGCACTGGGTCCGCAGAGACTAGACCCCTGGATATGGAGTTTGCCAGGAAGTACATCGGCGGCCTGGGGTTCGCATTAAAACTCTATCTCGATCTCATCAAAGACAATCCCACTATCGATGCATACTCACCTGAGAATCCCTTTGTGATTATGACCGGCCCCTTAACAGGGATGAAACTGAGCGGGGTGGCAAGGTGGTGCGTGTGCAGCAGATCGCCGCAGACCGGGTTGTTGGGGTCATGCAACGTGGGGGGGTCCTTTGGCGCCCATTTAAAATTCTCCGGATACGATGGAATCGTCATAACCGGAAAAGCAAGCTCACCTGTCTACATTCACATCGATGGCGGGAAGGTTGAGGTGCGTGATGCAGGTAAATATTGGGGGAAAGACGTCTATGATGTCACTGATGAAATGATCGAAGACAACCGGGGTGAAACAAAGAAAAGCGGGCATATTTTTGCCATCGGTCCCGCGGGTGAAAAGCTGGTCAAGTTTGCATCCATCGTTCACAACAAGGGCCATGTTGCCGGACGGACAGGCATGGGGGCCGTCTGGGGGTCCAAGAATCTGAAGGCGATCTATGTCCGTGGCAGCGGCAAGCTTCAGGTGGCTCAGTCCGACAAGTTCGAACAGCTTAGATCCGAGCTCAAAGAGATGTATTCGGAGAACGCAATCATGGCGAGCATCAGCGAATTCGGCACCAATGCCCACATGAATACCGGGTTGCCCGGAGGGGACATACCCATGAAGAATTGGCAGATAGGCGAATGGGACCGTGCCGAGGAGCTTTCTCCCGTTGGTTTCAACGAACGGATCCTTACCGGCAGGAAAACCTGTTACGGCTGCGCGGTAGCCTGTAAGCGGGAGGGAGAAATCAAGGGCGGGCCTTATAAATTTTCCAAAGGGCCTGGTCCTGAATATGAAACCATAGCAGCCTTCGGTACCATGTGCCTGAACCCAAGCCTTGAATCCATAAGCAAGGCAAATGATATCTGCAACCGGCTGGGAATGGATACCATCTCGTGCGGGTCCACCATAGCATTTGCCATGGAGTGTTATGAAAAGGGCCTTATCAAGGACAAAGACACTGACGGTCTGGATCTGTCATGGGGAAATTCCGAGGCTATTGTTGCCCTGACGGAAAAAATCGGCAGGAGGGAAGGCTTCGGCAATGTGCTGGCGGAGGGCAGCCGCCTTGCTGCAGAGCATATCGGCGGCAATGCGGGGGATTTTCTTACAACCGTCAAGGGACTTGAAGCTCCTATGCATGATCCCCGGGCTGCACATGGATACGGTCTTGCGTATGCTGTCTCTCCACGTGGTGCCTGCCACATGGCGAGCCTGGAATACCCAATCGAGGGAGGGCTGATGTATCTGCCCGAATACGCAGAACTCCAGGAAGATATCATCGCCACGAGTAGCGAGAGAAAAGTCGCTCTGAACATCCTCTCCCAGGACTTTGGGATGTTTTTTTCAGACTGTGCCATCTTCTGCAACCTGGGGGGTACACCCCTGAATGCGACGCAGGCACTTGATCTCGTAAACTACGTAACAGGTTTTGATTACACCTTGGAAGAGATCCTCAAGTTGGGAAGACGGATTTGGTATCTTAGACGTGGTCTGGCAAACCTCTTCGGTTCAAGGTCACGGGACGATGTACTGCCCAAGAGGATGAGGACCCCCTTGTCTGAAGGTCCGGTGGAAGGGAGCGTGCCCGACATGGAAATGATGATCGAGGACTTCTACCGGTTGAGGGGGATATCATCCGACGGCATCCCCGAGAAAGGGGTCCTGGAAGAGCTTGATCTAGCGGAGCTAGCCGGTCTTCTCCACCCGATATGATGAATAGTGCCCTCAGGAAATATCATGGATACCTTGAAGGGACATACTATGGATAATGATCGTCCAAAGAGCTTTCCGCAGGGAGAACAACTACCGGTACCTTATGAGCTTGCAAGCCTCCATGCTCACCAGGAGTATTCTCTTGTTCAGGTAGGTGGAATAAGTATCGGCGGAAGCAAGCCTGCCGTAGTCGCGGGGCCATGCGCTATAGAAAACATGAAACAGGCCTTGAGCATAGCCTGGGAGGTTAAACGGCTCGGCGCTGATCTCTTCCGTGGCGGTGTCTTCAAACCGAGAACATCACCTTATTCTTTTCAGGGTCTCGGCCTACATGGCCTTCATATTCTTGGTGAAGTGCGTTTGGAAACCGGGCTCAATACGGTGAGTGAGATCATGTCCATAGCACAGGCAGACATGATGATGAAATATGTTGATGTTCTCCAGGTAGGGTCAAGGAACATACAGAATTTTGAACTGCTCAGGTGTGTGGGTCAGATGCGCAAGCCTGTGGTGTTAAAGCGCGGTTTTGCAACAACAATAGAAGAATGGCTCCTCGCGGCCGAATATATCCTCTCTGAAGGGAACGACAAAGTAATACTCTGTGAACGAGGTATACGGACATTCGAGCCGTATACGCGTAACACCTTGGACTTATCTGCGGTTGCCTTGCTTAAGACCCTGACACACCTCCCGGTCATGGTTGATCCGAGCCACGCCACGGGGTTGAGAGAACTGGTCATCCCCATGGCAAGGTCAGCCGTTGCTGCTGGTGCAGATGCCCTCATGGTGGAGGTGCATACCAATCCTGAAACCGCTCTGTCTGATGGCAGGCAGAGCCTTTATCCGAAGCAGTTTGAGCAGCTCATGCAGGACATCAATCTCATCGCGCCCCTTGTGAGGAACAAAAGGGATTCAAGGAATGAATCTGTGGGTGTCAGCCCCGCGTTATTAAGTGCATAAACAATAATATTTAAGATATGTTGAATTAAATCAAATAGAAAAAGGAGATTGAGATGAACTACAATGAAAAGCCTTGGTTGTCATCATATACGGCTGGTGTACCGGAGAAAATCACCTTTGAGGAGCTGTGTATTCCTGACTTTCTTGAAAAAGCAGCCCGGGAGTTCCCGAAGAACATGGCGCTCTCTTTCATGGGATATACGCTCACCTATGTTCAATTAAAAGACATGGTTGACCGTTTTGCGACTTGTCTGACTGATTTCGGTATCAAGAAGGGTGACAGTGTTGCGATTCTTCTTCCCAATACCATCCAATGTGTTGTGGCTTACCATTCAATATTGAAGATCGGTGGTATCGCGGTCATGAACAATCCGCTTTACTCTGACAAGGAGCTATTGCATCAGTTTAATGACTCCGGCGCAAAGACTCTTGTCACCATCGATCTGCTGGCGAACAGGATGATTGATCTGAGACCGCAGACAGTTATCAAGCAGATCGTGGTCGCTTCGATCAGTGATTATCTCCCCGTCCCCGCCACCGACTTCAAGCCTGCTGAGAGCGTGTTCCGGTGGAA
>DATKLV010000274.1:0-6358 GCA_035542255.1 Desulfomonilia bacterium
TCGGCATCACCTTAATAAACGTAAAACCACACTGCGGTGCTGCACTGCCAGGTAAAAATCCTCAATCAAGAACATAGGAAAAATGACCTGTAACCTTCAATGTACTCTCTTTGATGTCCGGGGAAAACGGCCCGTAGGGGCTTGCCTGCTTAATGGCATCCATGGCTGCGGTATCCAGGCTTTTCGATCCGGAGCTGCTGACTACGCCCATGTTCTCTACTACACCATTGCTGTTTATCACGAAAGAGATGGCAACCTTGCCCTGCTGACCTTTTAATATTGCGTCCCTGGGGTATTGCCAGATCCGGAAAATCTTTACTTTGAGTTTGCTGAGGTATACCACCCCCACTCCGCCCTCTGCAACAAAGCTTACGCCTTCCGTCTCCTCCTGGTTTTTGGGAGGAGTGATGAGCTTTTCCGAAGCCTTCTCATTATTTGATGGCGTCTCCTGAAGAGGAAGATCGATGAGTCTGACTGGAACGGCGTATAAACTAATGCCGCTGCTTTCCGGATTTACTAATAGATGCACCGGCTGAACGATGATGAAGATATGTACAAGAATGGAGAGGGCTAAACAGACCATAAGTCTGACCAACATAGTGTTATCAAATACCGTTTACCTAAAGGGTGTCAAGACACAATATCGCGTTTATGATGTTGAATACTGTATCCAAGGGAATACCTCAATGAGATACCCATCACACTGACGGATAACCTGTCTGCAACTGCTTGCATGAATATCTCTGATGTATCATTGATCGCATCCTAGCGATTATGGTATCCTGGCTGTGGAAGCGGACGGGTCCTGGTGGGCCCCCCGGACTTCAAATCCGGTTGTGGGGTGCGACGAGCGTCCCGGGTGGGTTCGATTCCCATGCGCTTCCGCCAACTTACTTTGGCCCAAGCTTATCCTCAATATTGATATAACCTACAATCCATAGGCTTGATTGCAGGTCTGGTTATCTTTTTAGAAGAAGAGGCCGGAGGAGGAGTTCCCCCCTTCCCTGCCGGAAGGATCGTATCCTGTCCAAAACAGGTCGGTGAGAAAACCCCAAGGACGCATACCAACAGCGCTACCCTTTTCATCCTCCATGCCTCTTTATTGTCACTTACTACTCAGCCTTCTTCTCGACAGGCTTCTCTTCCATCTTCTTCTCTTCCTTCTTCTCTTCCTTTGCTGCTGCCTTCTTTACCTTCTTCACCTTCTTTACCTTCTTCACCTTCTTTTCAACCTTTGCCTTCTCAGGAGCAGCTACATCAGCCTTTGCGGCATCAGGAGCGGGTTTCGCAACTTCTGTGGCGGCCGGAGCTGCCTTCGTCGCATCTGCCTTCGGTGCATCTGCAGCAAAAACCATCGTTGCAAAGCAAACAACAACCAGTACTGCAATCAAGCTGAAAACCTTTTTCATGATCCTTACCTCCAGGGATTTTTATTGCCGGCACATATATATCCAGGAAGATTAGAGGATCATTAGAAAAAGATTAAAATATTCTCATAATTCAATTAGGTAATCACGGACCTGATGATCTATGGAAAACCTGGAGTAACACCCTTGTCAAATTCCCTGGCAGGTGGCACAGCATCTTACCCAAGAAGGACACGTACTTATAAAGTCGATATTAGTTCACGGACCTTCTGCTTGAGTTCCGTCATATCGGAAGATTTCACAACATAGGCATCTGCTGTCATGGCCATGGGGTCGTTGCGAAAAGTGCCGTATGCGGAAAAGATGATCACAGGAATTTTAATGTTAAGTTTTGAGATGAATTTCATCGTTTCAAACCCGCTCAGTTGAGGCATGCGGAGATCCAGGATAACGAGATCGGGCTTTTCAGGCTTGTTTATGATGACAAGCGCATCTTTGCCGTTGGAGGCGATCAATATCTGATACCCTTCCTCTTCGAGCTCTTCACTGAGAAGTCGTTGAATGCGGATATCATCATCCACTAACAATATTTTCTTCATAATTTTTGGTGGAAGTGTCATGTAACATAATTCACCTGCTCTATCCATAGTGATATATCGATTGTATTTCCTGAGACGACATCCTTATTCAGAATGCGGCGATGGGGTTGTTTGAGTGGTCGGGGAGACCTGCAGGAATATCAACCTAATCTTGAATATTTGGTCTGATAGCGAACTTTCCTGAATTCTTTAACGTCTATCTTATACTTGCGGATCCTGTTGGCCAGGATCCGCTTTGTCGTTCCCAACTGATGCGCAGCCTTAGTTTGGTTTCCATGGGTCCTCTTCAGTGCACTGATAATGATATGTCTTTCAAAATCTGCGACATTATCCCTCAAGAGGTCTTCATGAATATCTTCTCCTGCTCTCATATACATAGCTTGCCCCTCATGTTAATCATGGGTTTTAGCTGCTATGGCTAGATAGCACATTCTCCTCTCTCGCCGGTACGCACCCTCATGGCGTCATCCACCGGATGGACGAATATCTTCCCGTCCCCGATCTCACCGGTGAAAGCAGCATCGCAGATTGCCTTGATGATCATTTCTGTTTCACTTTCCTTTACGATCACCTCGACTCTTGCTTTGGTGATCAAGTCCACTTTGTAGGTGTTCCCTCTCACCTGGATATTTAATCCTTCCTGGTTCCCATGGCCTTCAATTTCGGAAATCATCACACCGGGGTGTCCGATTTTTTTCAGTGCGTTGAATACCCCGCTGACTCTATCTGGCCTGATAATAGCTTCTATTCTTTTCATAGCAATCTCCTTAGTTTCATTTTTTCGATCAAACGATGAGCCCCTATATTGCGTAGACCCCTTTTTCACCGGTCCTGATCCTCATGGCATCCTTGGCATCGAGTACGAAGATCTTGCCGTCGCCGACATTGCCGGTGAAAAGGGCATCCCGCATGATGTCCATCACGCTCGGGACATCCCAGTCGTTCACCACGAGGTCTACCCTCACCTTGGGGATGAAGGAAATCTTGTCATTGATAGGCTCCGCATCTTTGTTCTTTTGGCCTTTCTGCCTGCCGAACCCCTTGACCCTGGTCACGGTCATCCCCAGGATGAGCTCTTCATCTTTCAGGATCTCCACCAGGACATTCAGCATATCGGGACGGATCATGGCGGAAATCATCTTCAAGCTGTATGACCGCTTCACGCCCGTCAACGCCACATAGGCAAGACTGATCAGGGCCCAGGCGCCCGCAATCAGGAAGCAGATATCCGCTTCGGCTTTCGCATCGGCATTGCCTATTGAGTACAGATAGATAATGGCTATCACCATAACCACATTACCGATGATGCCGAGCCCCGGGATGATGCCGTGCTTGAGCAGACTGAAATCGTCACGGTTTTTGAATGCGATGATGGTCCATACGCAGGTAAGGCCGTAGAGCACGAAGGTCCCGAAATTCGAGGCCAGTGCGATACCGGTAAGGCCCACAACCGACCGCACGCCGATTGCCGCGATGATCGAAGAGACGATTACTATGGCGCCGATTGCAACATGCGGGGTGCTGAATTTCTGATGGATGAAGCCCATCATGTTCGGCAGTTCCCGGTCGCCGGCCATACCTGCACTGACCCGGATGGCGGTGTTCATGCAGCTCAGGGTCGTGCCGATGATTGCGATTATCACGGTAACCGCCATGGTGATCATCAGGCCGAATCCAATGCCATGGAGCACATTGTTGCCAATGAGCATTGCCAGGTCGCCGATCGGGGCGGAAGAAGCGGCTGCCGCAGCCATTCCGGTGGTAAGAGTTTTTCCACTGCCATTTATCAGTTTTTCGCTGATCATGGCGCCGGTCGCAAAATACTCGATCAGGTATGCGAACAATCCCTGAATCACCAGTGAAATGATAATGGCCTTGGGGATATTCTTCTCCGGCTCTTTGGTTTCTGCAGCTAGAGCGGTACAGCTCTCAAAACCGACCAGTATCAGGATAGCCAGTGTCGACTGGACCAGTATGCCGCTGAGCGAATGCGGACGGACTATGTCCCATGCACCGCTGAATGCCCATGTAGTGGCCCCTTGTGGGTTTTCTAGACGGTACCAGATAGCCAGGCCGCTGAAAATCACCAGGGTTACAAGCTGTATCACATTGATCCAGATGGAGGTTTTGGTAGAGCCGTTCACACCGCGGTAGGCAATATATCCGATTACTGCTGCAATGATGACCCCAATGACGGTAAGGGCAATATTGGATAAGGTTCCGCCGGTGAATTGGGTATAGATGTACCCGATCATGGTGGCGAACATGGCCACCATGACACCCGGGTAGACCCAGTAAAACAGGTGAGCGGCCCAGCCCGTCGCCAGCTTGGACATACGGGCCATCGAATCAGGCGCAGCCCTTTTAGCACCCGTCCTGTCGAGGAACGCCTTTTCAGCGAAGTAGGTCACGCTGGCAAAGCCGGCCTCAGGATAGATCTTCGCAAGCTGCGAATAGGAAAGGGCGGTGAGAAAGGCAATGATAAGAGCAACAACGATCCCCGCCCAGATATCGCTTCCAACCGATGCCCCGCTCGGTGCAGTAGCGGCGGCCTGCATCTGGTAGGTAATCCAGAGGAACGCTCCGGGCGCGATCAGTGCCATGGCGTTTACGGTGGCGCCTACCAACCCCAGTGTGGGCATTACTAAAGGTGAATTCTTTGCTTCGGGTTTTATGGATCCTACCACTTCAAGGGTAGGTGCGGCTGAAGCTTGGCTTAATTTTCCTGCCATGGCAAATACCTCCTTGCGGCAAACGACATGATGACGGCTATTATTTTATTTGCCGTTCTTACGTCTCTGATGTTTCCCATTTCTCTTCTCCTCCTGCTTTGCATGAATTCTCTTAAGGCACTTATTGTGCCAACAATGACAAGATTCCCCTATCGAGGGATAGTGGCATGCCTTTAAGGTCAAGATATTCGCATTCATTAAATTGTGATTTCCTGTAAAAAAATATAAATGATGCCAATAATCAGGGAGATAACGGCCAGGGGAAACCTGCTGATGGGAACCCGATTGAAATGCAGCCTGGAGAATATATATTGCTACACGAGCCCTTTTTCCGGGACACAGCTCAATGATATCCTACATCCACGTAGGATATTCCTTTTGAAAACTACACCCATGTTGTTTTCATGATGTTGCGATTGGATGCACAGGTGGACAATGGTGGCTTAAGAATTTATCTGAACTGCTTAAGATCTATTTTATACTTCAGAACACGAAGACCCATTATCCGTTCAGTAATGCCGAGAGCCCTGGCCGTCTTTGCCATATTCCCCCGGCATCGTTTTAGTTCCTCAATGATGATATCTTTTTCGACGGCTGAGATTGCCTCGTTAAATTTACTACCATGTTCCGATTGGCCTGCTTTATCCCCCCTCTGCAGGCTCGGTGGAAGGTGATGGCTATGGATAACACCGTCCGTACATAATATGATCGCCCTTTCGATGCAGTTTTCCAGTTCCCTGACGTTCCCGGGCCAGTGGTAATTCATCAACAAATCAATGGCGGGAGAGGATATTCTGGTGACTTCCTTTCCAAGTTCATTGGCGTACTTTTCAACAAAATAATCGCTCAAAAGCATGATATCCGTTTTATGGTCCCTGAGTGGAGGGACAACGAGGGGAAAGATATTGAGCCGGTAATAGAGATCTTCCCTGAATTTTCCCTCCAGCATGAGCATCTCCAGATTACGGTTGGTAGCTGCAATGATCCGGACATTTGCGGTAAAAGCCTTATTCCCGCCGACTCGCTCGAACACCTTTTCCTGGAGGACTCTCAACAATTTCGATTGCAGGGATAATGATAACTCTCCGATCTCATCGAGGAATAGCGTTCCACCTTCGGCCATCTCGAAACGGCCCTTGTGGAAAGATGTTGCACCGGTAAAGGCACCCTTTTCATGCCCGAAAAGTTCGCTCTCTATGAGGGACTCCGGCAGGGCAGCGCAATTAACTTTTATGTAGGGGTTTGTCGCCCTGTTTGATTGGTAGTGGATCGCATGGGCTACCCGCTCCTTTCCAACGCCACTTTCACCCAAAATGAGCACTGTTGTGTTAGTCCGGCAGACTTTATCGATAAGGGCATAGATATTACGCATGGGTTTAGAGTTACCGATAATGGTCTTCGGCCCGTATATAGTCCGTAACTCATCTTGAAGACGCTGGTTTTCTTCCCTGATCTTT
The DNA here is from genome assembly GCA_035542255.1 of Desulfomonilia bacterium. Lineage (GTDB taxonomy): Bacteria > Desulfobacterota > Desulfomonilia > UBA1062 > UBA1062 > MWEI01. The sequence continues at coordinate 6,156 of DATKLV010000274.1, forward strand.
TCAAGTTCTTCCTCTGTCAATTGACGCAGGCGAACGGCCTGGGATATGCTTGAAGCAATAATAGTCAGGAGCCTTACATCTTCCTCGAAGGATATATTTTCATTGAACAGTCGATCGACAGAGAGAGCGCCGATCACTTCACTGCCGATTTTTATCGGGACACAAATGAAGGCTATATCATCCTTATTCAGATTTTTCCTGGA
>DATKLV010000275.1:0-2541 GCA_035542255.1 Desulfomonilia bacterium
TCTCTTCTATTTATTTGACCTTCATCTGAAAATATATCATGAAAATCTCATCAAGATTATTTGATAATACAAATTCATCCGGAGAAAGTGGGTCGGCAATGAATGGGCTAACATGAGAATTTTAATTGCTATCTTGCTGTCCTCATTGATCGGGATTTGGCCTTTGGGGGCCCAGGAAATAACCCTTCTTGGCGGGGTATCGGAGGATTCCGACACCCATGATCGTTCAAATTCATGGCAGATTGAGTATATGGAGGGATTGGGGAATTATTTTGCAATCACCATTTCTCACCTGAACGAGGGTCACATACCCAATCACCATAGAGACGGCAATGCAATCCAGCTATGGGGGAGCACCGGTCTCATTGACCGAAGGATCGTCCTGGCGGCGGGTGTCGGGCCCTACTTCTTCTATGACACAATAGAAGCCCGGGCAGGCAGATCATACTCAGACTCCCATGGCTGGGGATACATTTCCAGCATGGCGGTAACCTGGTATACAGAAAGCCGCTTGATAGTCCAGTTTCGCACCAATTGGGTACATACAAGCAACGACCTGGACACCATTACACCCCTCATCGGACTTGGGTATAGGTTCGATGTACCTGCACGGAGAGAAACAGGGGCTGCGGCTCCAACGCATATCGAGAAATCAACGTAAACGGCATCGTCTCATTAACTGCCAGTTACGGCTTCCATCCGCACTGGGACGCGCGCTTCACCTGGAACCGGATAATCACTGATTATGATCGAGATACAGATATCATCCTGAGCGGAATCGGCTATCGCTTTTGAGAGTCTATAATTTTCCTCTCCTTTATCTTTTAATGCCAACAATGCTATAGAGGCACAAATCATAAAAAAGACTGCACACAATGGATATCCTCTTTATCAAACTGGGCGCCTTAGGCGATGTGATAAACACCCTGCCACTGGCCATCACACTGCGCGAGCAGCTTCATGCACGCATCCACTGGCTGGTGGAGCCGTTGAGCTACCCGCTCGTATCCTCTCATCCGAGTGTTGACGATGCCATTCTCTTTGATAAAAAACACTGGATGCAGGTCCTTCCCATCGTGCTTCACAGATTGAGCGTCCAACACTTCGACATCGCCCTGGACCTACAGCGCCTCATCAAGTCGGGCCTCTTCTGCATGGCTTCAAAGAGCGACCGGAGGATCGGCTTCGACAGGGCGCGATGCAAAGAATTCTCCCGGCTCTTTCCTTTTGAGCGGATCCCGGCATCCGACCCGACAGCGCACATGTCCCGCCAGTACCTCGAATTCGCCCGTTATCTTGGCGTAACCCCCGGAAATATCCGGTGGGACATACCCACGACAGGGTTGCTGCCTTTCGATCTCCCCCCGAGATATGTGGTTCTCAACATAGGGGCCACGGCGAGCGCCAAACGCTGGACTGCCGAAGGATTTGCATCGCTTACCAGTGGTCTGAAGGATCGTTTTACCTTGCAGGCCGTTTTGACAGGAGGCCCTGCGGATGTGGCCATGGCCCGCAGTATAGAAGGCATGGCCCGTGAGAACGTCATCAATCTCGTGGGAAAGACATCGTTTCAGGAGCTCACCGAGGTTATCGCCGGTTCTGCTGCCGTGGTGACCTGCGACACCGGCCCCATGCACCTCGCCGTCGCGCTCGGCAAGGAGGTGGTAGCGCTGATCGGCCCCACCGACCCAAGGCGGACAGGACCCCTGAGAGGAAAAGTGATCCGGCAGGATCTGAGCTGCATGCCGTGCAACAAGAGGCACTGCAAAAACCCGATATGCATGAGCGGGATCACTGCGGATATGGTGCTCGATGAGCTAGGTGATATTCTCTAGGGTCATCTTCAGGTTCAATAAGAGATCACGGCTTAAGCCGCTTCTACAAACCTTTCAAAACTTTTCTGCATGCCTCAATAACCATCTCCGCCTCAAGTTCTTCGAGACATTTCCTGTGACGGCAGGGCTCCCTGAGATAGCAGGGTGAGCAGGCCAGATCAAGCCTTACGACAGCGCTCCTCTCATTCTGGGGCGCCACATAGAAGGGGTCCGTGGGGCCGAAGATCCCCACTGTGGGGATGTCCAGGGCGGATGCCATGTGCATGATCCCGGAATCGATGCCAACGAAGAGTTTTGCCTTCTTCAGGACCATGGTGAGCTCCCTGAGGTCGACCTTCCCGGCCAGGTCGACAACCTGCTGCACACCACCCTTTAAGAGCTTCTCGACATGCCTGGTAATGGTTCCGGTACATTCGGCAGTGTCCTTGCCGCCCACAAGTACACAGCCGAGGCCGAATTCCATGGAAAGACGGGAGATCACCTGTGCGAACTTGTATTCATCCCACGCCTTGATCAGCCTGCGGCGGGAGGCTCCGGGAGAAAAGACCGCATACCGCCACGGCAGCCCCTTGATCGCGGTCTGATCATCCACCTTAAGGAGGCCAACGTAGTTGTTCTGGGATATGGGGATGCCGAGACGGTCCAGGAGCTTTGCATTATTGAACCACGAGTTATGCCCCTGGATGACCTCCTTCACGTTGAGACC
>DATKLV010000276.1:0-4567 GCA_035542255.1 Desulfomonilia bacterium
GGCCCCATTTGGTATCATAGGGTTCCAGACGCTTTTACCGGCCCTCATGAAGCTGCATATCGAGTTTGACATCGATTTCTCACAACTCCTGGCCTGTGTGACTAAAAATCCAGCCGAGATCTTAGGCATCGATGGCGGGAAACTGAGCCCGGGCTCGCATGCCGATATCACGATCTTTGATCCGGAAGCCACATGGATCCTGACAGAAGAGATGATCTTCTCCAAGTCCCAAAATACACCCTTTATCGGTTGGAACTTCACCGGGAAAGTGGTGCATACCCTCGTTGGAGGCAGGACAGTCTTTAAATCGGATTAAAGCAGGCCTGCATCTTTCAGCAAACCCTTCACCATTTCACCGATAGCGAGGCAGCTGGTCAACCCCGGTGACTCTATTCCGATGAGATTAATGAGCCCAAAGAGGCCGCGGTCAGCCTCATGTCGGATCACAAAGTCCCGTACCTCTCCACCTGGAGGCTGAATCTTGGGTCGGATACCCGCCATATCGGGCATAAGGTCATCTTCGTCCAGAAAAGGCAACAGCCTTTTGGCGCTTTCCAGGAAGTATTTCGCGTGTGAAGGGTTCACGTCGTAGCTTATTTCATTCACATATCTGGCATCAGGACCAAGCCTTACTGAGCCTGAGAGATCCTTGGTTACATGGATGCCCAGGCCGGTGAGGCTTTTCCCCGGGCTCGGATAAACGAGGCCGTTCACCAGACCCTGCTTCTTTCCTCTTACCCTGAAATATTGACCCTTAACCGGATAGATGCGGTAACCTGCCTCATCAACGGATATCCCTGCGAGTGATGCTACGGTATCTGAATGGAGACCGGCTGCATTAATGAGGACCCTGGTCGTAAAGGTATAACCTTCGGAAGGTGCAGTCTCTACGGAACACAAATAACCCTCCTGAACAGCATTGATGGCTGACAGGTTTGAGTTGTACACGATGGTGCATCCCTGGTTTAAGGAAAGACCCTCAAGCCTTCTGATCAGACGGTGTGAATCGAGTATTCCAGTACAGGGAGAGTAGAGGGCACATACTCCACTGACATGAGGTTCCCTTAGGTTCAGATCCAATCTCGTGAGCATCATGAGGCCGGGAACGCCGTTTTCCATCCCCTGTTTCCAGAGACCCTCGATGGAAGGCTCCTCCTGTCCTGATGCAGCTACTATTACTTTGCCGATAGGAAGAAAAGGGATCTCATGCTTCTCGCAGAATTCGTACAGCATGGAGGAGCCTTTCACGCAGAGATGCGCTTTCAGCGAGCCTGTGGGATAATAGATCCCTGCGTGGATCACTTCTGAATTGCGGGAACTTGTCTCTTTCCCAGGGCCGGTTTCTTTCTCAACCACAACAACGGACTTGCTTTTATCCGAGAGGGCGAGAGCAACGGCCAAGCCTATGACCCCTGCCCCGACAATCGTAATGTCTACATGAAGCATACTATTCCTATAGCAGCAATGTAACAGCAGGAAAAAGGAAAACTGAACTGTGTGATGATCACCGCTATATCCTCATAGAATCGATAATGGAACACATGCCTGGTTCACCTTTGTCATTACGCCAACCACCTTGCCTGTACTCCTGTGATCTGGTATAACTTTTATGGTTCACTCAAGCGCCAGTACAACAACAGTATTCTTGGAGGAGGCCATGGATATCAGAGATAAGATTCCGGTGATCAGGGTTGCTATCAGGGGTGCTAATGGAAGGATGGGTCTTCAAGCTATCTATGCGTCCATGGAGAACAACGAAGATATCCTCGCCAGGGCAAAAACAAAAGAGCTTACCGATAAGGATGTATGGATAGATGTGGTGTTCGGTGCTTTTACCGCTGATATTCCCACAGTGCAGCAACTACTGGCCGGGGTTATGCGGTCTGAGAAATCAAAGATACTGGAAGGTTATGACAAGATGGGAAGCCCCATCTTTCGTCTGAAGGCAGACGGTAAACATGAACTCAGGACAAAGTATCTGGAGCAAACCCTCGATGAGGAGCCTCAGCGCGACCATATTATCCCCTTTGACCGCCAGGAGCTCATTGACTCCCCTGAGGGACTGCCGGCCATAAAAATACTCTCCCATGACAAGCAGGAAGTGCTTTCGATCATTCGCCATGCCAATGTCAGACTTGGTGAGCTTTCATCAGAGGCCATCATGGACAGCGTATTGGACATGGCATATGACCTTGGTGCGAACGTGTTGTTGTCCTGTGTCGGCGATACGGCGAAGAAAGCTGACAGGATGCAGAAGTGGCTCGACAAGATCCATGAGAAGAAATATCCCATAGGATTCCTTGAGTCGGCCCCTGCCAAGGGATGGGAGAAAAGGATGCTTTCAAGACAGGATGAGATCAGTGTCCTCTGCTCAAGAAACTTCAGCCCGACCGGTACCCTCTTCAGGACCGGCATTTCCCTCAGAGAACCCTTGTTTACATACAACAATTTTGAATTCGGCAAGGCCGTGGAGAGGTTCAAGAAGATATTTGTCAGGATCATTGAACAGATAACCTTACACAGTGCATATAAAAATTATGCACAGATCCTCAAAAAACAGCCAACTACGATCCGGGAGATCGATGGCGAGGAGATCCTGGTGAACTTCCCGCCAAACTTCCTCACCGTGACTTCGCCTAATTATATCATCTTCAGTTTTTACGAAGACAACGAATATGGATTCATTTGTGCGGCACTCATCCCTAATCTCAAGGCCCTGGGCCTCATTTATCGGGATATTGCCCTGGTGGAAAAGGCAAGGGGGGATGGGCTTAAGTATGAAGCAGTCACCAATGTCCCCGGACTTTTCGGGACCGACTGGTTGGTGAAGGCGCCTGAAGAGATTATTAAAAGGGGTGGTGCCATGTCGACGAGTTCCTGCACCACCAATGGTAATATCGTAGGCGACACCATTATGATGTTGGCTTTGCACAGTTATTTCGATTTCTTTGCCGACACCCTGAAAGACTACTACACCTGCAACGATTCAGGGAAAAAGGCCAAGATCGAGGAGAAGATCGAGAAAAAGTTCTCCGATTTAAAAGCTTACTTGGACGGTTTACTATCCCATAGGGCAAGGATGATCAAGACGATCTTCAACTTCTACTATGAGCAGGTATCCTTCATTAACACCGATATGCAGCATGGGCTTACTCGGTCAGAATCTCCCGAGGTATTGGATTACCTGAGAGAGACATCTTCCGGTTCTCAGACCGAGGTCCCCAAATTGCTCTCCCTCCCGAGCAGAGAACTAGATTATCTCAAAGGGCTCAAGACAATGGTGAAGGATCAGCTTGCGGTAGAGAAGGATGAGCAAGAGAAAACCAGCCTGGCAGAGCAGCTAAAAAAAATCGAAGCTAGCATTAAAACTGTTGATGAAAGCATTAGCATAATGTCCATACTCGAACATGTGGAGGGTAAATAGGTGCTTGACACCCCAAATTCGTTTGGACTATGAACCCTTTGAAGGGCCCATAGCTCAATTGGTAGAGCCACCGGCTCATAACCGGTAGGTCCCTGGTTCGATTCCAGGTGGGCCCATACTATGGGCCAAGGAAGCAAGGGTGAGAACGGGTTTCATACATGACCACTGTTTGAAGACAATACGCGATAAAGGCGACATAAAAGGGGTGCTCTCAAAGCATCCCTTTTTTATTCATTCATGATGATACTTAAGGACGTAATGAGGGTACTCGATGCCATAGCACCTTTTGAGGAAGCGGAAGAGTGGGACAACGTAGGTCTCATGGTGGGTGACTTACAGAGCGAGATTAAATCGATACTGGTTGCTCTGGATCCTTCCCTTGAGGTTATTGATGCTGCCAGGGAAAAGTGTATAAACCTTATCCTTACCCATCATCCTCTCATATTTAAGCCTATATCATGCTTGGATCTGAATGATGTGATCGCGAAAAAGATCGCAAATCTCATTAAATGTCAGATAAACCTTGTCAGCATGCACACGAATCTCGACAAGGCCACGGGAGGAATTTCTGACTTGCTTGCGGCAAGGCTGGGGTTAAACAGTGTAAAGTCATACGGGATTATGCGCGTCGGCTCTATAGATAGAGAAACATCCCTTGATATCTGGTTAAGCACGTTGTCCTTCAAGGTTGCACGCAGCATATACGTCGGAAGGAATGTGTGCAGGGTCGCCGCGTGCCCTGGCAGCGGCATAGATTATTGGCAGCAGGCATTACAACTTGGATGCGATACGCTTGTAACAGGTGATGTTCGTTACCATGCCGGGCTTGATGCAAAAGAGGCGGGCATCAATGTGGTCGACCTCGGGCACTTCGGAACCGAGGAGATTATAATCAAACCTCTTGCAGAGAGGCTTACAAAGGATCTGAAGGGGATTGACGTCCTAGCCCATGAAGGCAGAGATGTGTTCTCCCTCTATAACAACTAAGGAGAGTAAAGCTTGAAGGATTTACTGGAAGATCTGATAGCACTGCAGAATGTAGAAATAGAGATATACAAGGCAGAAGAAGGTTTGCGAGAGCTACCCAAGGAGGTTTCCGAGATAGAAAGCATTATCGTAGCTCGTAAAAAATCCTTGGATGCG
>DATKLV010000277.1:0-6592 GCA_035542255.1 Desulfomonilia bacterium
AGGGCAGTGTGGACAAGGGCTCCCGCTCCAAGATGAACATCCCCTTCAAGCTTCCCACCGAGGAGCTCGACAACGAGTTCGTTGCCCAGGCCTCCAAGAAGAGCTTCATCGGCCTCAAGGGCCACAGGGCCGTGGGAGGCATCAGGGTGTCCATGTACAACGCCATGACTCTCGAAGGCGTGCAGAAGCTCGCGGACTTCATGAAGGAGTTCGAGAGGAGCAAGAAGTAAAACGTTTGCATCGGTGCAGGCCGTGTATGGCCTGCACCTCATTTAAATTTAATTTGAGATTAATTTACTGAGCATGCCTTGTTATTGTTTCACTGGTGGATTTTTTTACCAGGGGGGTTTCATGGCTATTGGGAAAACGACTGTAAAAGGAATACTGTTCATCCTTTTCATGGCCCTTGCAGGATGCAGCCAGAAGGCCTTCATGGTAAAATCCATGGACCCGATCATGGATGACATGAGGACAGCAGTGAACATGAACACGGATGTCGACCTGCTCAGGGACGCCATGCCCGCAAGCCTCATCCAGCTCGACGGGTTCATCGTGGCGGCGCCGGACGACAAGCTGATCTTAAGGGCGGCCGAGGGCTATTTCGGGTATGCGAACTCCTTTGTCGAGGACACGGACAAGAAGCGGGCCGGGCAGCTCTATATCAAGGCCAGGGATTACGGGCTTCGCGTCCTGAAGGGCTATTCCTGGTTCTCCAAGGCACTCGACGGCCCTGAGCCCGCATTCAAGGAGATGCTCTACGGATTCGGCAGAGGGGATGTGCCCGCGCTTTTCTGGACTGCCAACAGCTGGCTCGCATGGATCGGGCTCAACCCCGACGATCCGCAGGCCATGATGGATCTGCCCAAGGTGATAGACATGCTCGACCGGGTCGTCGAGCTCGATGAGTCGTACTACTACGGCTGCGCCCATATGGCCCTCGGGACCTACTATGCCTCCCTGCCCAGGATGCTCGGCGACAATACGGCCAAGGCGAAGAAGCACTTCGATAAGGCATTTGAGATCTCGGGCGGGAAACTCCTGCTTGTGCATTACATGTATGCAAAGTTCTATGCCTATCAGATCCAGGACCGGGACCTGTTTGTAAAGACCCTTGAAAAGGTCCTCCAGACACCTTCGGAGACATACCCGGATATGGCCTTTGTCAATGAGGTGGCCAGGCGGAAGGCCAAGGTCCTCCTGGACAATGTTGATATGTATTTCTAGCGGCGAATATAAGCAAAGGGGGCATCAATGATGAAACTATCCGGAGTGTTTCTTGCCTGTGCGGTGATCTTCCTGGTTTCGACGGCGGGCCTTGCCGCTGCAGCCGATGAGGCCAAGGTCGTCATCAAGATGGCATCCATCGCACCCAAGGGCAGCAACATAGCCAATGTATTCGACGAGATCGGGAAGCAGATCAGAGAGAAGACCAATAATGAGGTGGCCTTCAAAACATACTGGGGCGGCGTCCAGGGTGACGAAAAGGACATGCTCAGAAAGATCAAGCTCGGCCAGCTCCACGGCGGCGGCTTCATGGGACCGGGCCTGGGCCTAATTGTCCCTGAGGTGAGGATCACCGAGCTGCCCTATATATTCAGGAACTACGAAGAAGTCGCATATGTACGTTCAAAGCTGCAGCCCACCATGGATAAGCTTTTCGAGGAAAAGGGATTCAAGGTCCTTGGATGGATGGACCTTGGATTTTACTATACCTTCTCGAAAGAGCCACTGCTTTCACTGGAGATAGCGCGGAGGCAGAAATGGTGGACCATGGAAGGCGAGCCCATCGGCCAGGCCATGTTCCAGGCCCTGAACATATCACCCATATCCCTTTCCATTTCCGATGTGGCGACCTCTCTGTCAACGAACATGATCGACTGTGCGGCATCGACGCCGTTCGGTGCCGTTGCCTTCCAGTGGTATTCCCGGTTCAAGTACATGGCGGGCTATCCCACAGGAAACCTGCTTGGAGCCACGATCATCAGCAAAAGCGTGTGGGACAGGATCTCGCCTGCGAGTCAGAAGATCATGCTGGACATCGCCAGGAAGGAACACGACAAACTTGGGAGGGTCGCGAGGGAAGAAGATGCCAAATCCCTCGTGGTCTTGAAAAAAGCCGGGATCGTTATTGTTCCCCATGATCCCAAGAACAAGGATATGCAGTTTGTCTTCGAGATCTCCAAGAAGGTCCGGGAAGGCCTTGTGGGTAAACTCTATTCCAGGGATCTGATGGAGAGGACCTTGGTGTATGTGGATGAGTACCGGCGGGCCCATCCTAAAGACACTGTGGTCATGCAGGCGGAATAGAAGCTCCCATGCGCTGCCCTCTGTGCGGATCCGATATTGACGGCAATACCTGCGTGACCTGTCCTGAGTGCGGAGCAGCCATAAGCGGCTCTATACGCCTGTTCAGCGCCATCGCCCTGGTGGAAGATGCGGTCATATCCTTCATGCTCCTGAGCATGATACTGCTTGTCCTCGTCCAGATCGTCCTGAGAAATTTTTATGCTGCAGGCATCTCAGGCGGGGCGGAAATGGTCAGGCATCTGCTGCTCTGGGTGGCGTTTTTGGGCGCGGCAATTGCAGCACGGGAGGGAAAGCACATCAAGATAGACATAGCTCAGAGGATACTCCCGCCAAGGCCGAAAAATTTTGTAGAGATCCTCACAGGACTGTTCACCACCATCGTCTGCGCCCTTCTCCTGTATGCATCCATCCGGTTCATCAGGGCCGACTATGGTCTGGGCACGACGATCCCCTTTTTCAACCTGCGTATATGGATACTCGAGCTGGTCATCCCTCTGGGATACGGCGCAGTGACGCTCCGTTACGCGCTGCGCAGCACACAGGCTTTTTTGAAGCTGGTAAAGGGGATGTAAGGACATGGTCACGGCTCTCATCATCTGCTTTATCATCATGACCTTCCTCGGCGCCCCCATGTTCGCCGTCCTTGCATCCTTCGGGCTGCTGGGATTTCATCTCTCCGGCAATCAGTCGGCCGCGCTCATCGTCGACATCTACGGCCGTTTCTCGGAAAATCCCGTGCTCTACACCATACCCATCTTCACCTTTGCCGGCTTCATCCTGGCCGAGAGCAAGGCATCGGTGCGCATCGTGAACTTCTCCCAGGCGATCCTCGGGTGGCTCCCCGGAGGGCTTGCCATTGTTTCGCTTGCGGCATGTGCGTTCTTCACCACGTTCACCGGCGCTTCGGGGGTCACCATCATTGCATTGGGCGGCCTGCTCTACCCGGCGCTCATGAAGGGGAAGTATTCCGACAATTTCAGCCTTGGGCTGCTCACCACCTCGGGGAGCCTCGGCCTCCTTTTTTTCCCGAGCCTGCCCATCATCATCTACGGGGTCGTAGCCGGCACCAGCATTACCCAGCTTTTTGCAGCAGGCATCATACCGGGGATCTTCCTCCTAATCATCCTGTCGCTCTACAGCATCTTCATTGCCGTGAGGTCAAGGACCGAGAAGCACAGGACCTCCCTCAAGGAGATCATCGTTACAACAGTGGTCGCCAAGTGGGAGCTTTTCATCCCGATCATCCTCATGGTGGGGATATTCGGCGGATATGTTACCTTAGGTGAGATCGCTTCCATCATGGTGGCATATGTGATCATCGTCGAGGTTTTGATCCACAAGGACATCCGCATAAACCAGTTTCCCGCCATCATCAGGGAGAGCATGGTCCTAGTGGGGGCCATATTCATTATCCTGGGTTCGGCACTTGCCCTGACGACTTACCTGGTCGATGCCGAGATTCCCATGAAGATCCTTGAGGTGATCCAGGCGCACATTACCTCCAAACTGGCTTTTCTCATAGCTCTCAATGTGTTCCTGCTCATCACGGGCAGCCTCATGGAGATCTACGGCGCGCTCGTGGTGGTGGTGCCGCTCGTTGTGCCGATAGCCAAAGAATACGGCATCAACCCTGTTCATCTGGGGATCATCTTCCTGACAAACCTGGAGATAGGCTATTCCATGCCGCCCGTGGGACTGAACCTGATCATCTCGTGCATCAGGTTCGAAAAGCCTGTGACAAAGCTCTACAGGTCATGCCTGCCCTTCATCATCATCATGATCATTGCGCTGCTTGTCATCACCTATTTCCCCTGGATGAGCCTCGCGCTCATCGAGCATTTCGGCATCCGATGAAAGGATGATCCAGAAGCACTCGTCACGACTTCAATTCTGTGGATTATACCTATTGTGTCATCTCTGAGCGTAGCGAAGAATCTCTTTTGTTTCTCGTTCCCAAGCTCCGGGGGTTGTTGCCCAAATGCTTTTCATCATATACATGAGATTCTTCACTTCGTTCAGAATGACAATGATAACCATGAAACCGGGTGTCACCCTGAGCGCAGCGAAGGGTCTCAGGCATTAACACAAGAAGAGAATCTTTGTTTCTCGTTCCCAAGCTCCTGCTTGGGAACCAGTATTGATCAAGCTTGGGAATGAATACTGCGAGTGCTGCAATATCGTGTCAACAAGTCCCTTTGATGCAGAGGGCCTCTTATGAGCCTCGGTTCAGAGTTTGTTCATACAAGAAGGCTTCCCCCAGTAATATCCAGGATCTCGATATCGAAGGTGAGCGCCTTGCCGGCTAGCGGATGGTTGGCGTCCAGGGTGACAATTTCATTGTCCACATCGATGACGATTACCGGTATCTCATCGCCGTTTTCATCCACCAGTTTGAGCTGCATCCCCGCCTCCGGGACGATGTCCTTGGGGATATATTCCATGGGCATCTCCACGACGAGATCGTCCCTGTGGGGGCCGTAGGCATTCTCAGGGGCCACCGTGAAGGTCTTGAGCTCTCCTACGGCCATGCCCGAGGCAGCCTCTTCGAAACCCTGTATCACCTCTCCGGATCCGATTTTAAAGACCAGAGGGTCGCCTCCTATGGATGTATCGAACTCGAACCCATCGTCCAGTCTACCTCGATAGTGAACCTTGACGGTATCGCCCATTTGAGCGGTTCTGTTGATCAGCATGATCCGGCCCCTTTCTTATCCGATGCGGATCGGGCTACCCTAACAGAATGTGCTCAAGGGAGCAAAACAAAAAACAGCATATTGCCTGTTCTATGTAGCACTTGGTTTCCTCGGGCCTCCCATGTATAATGAATTGCGGCGAGTCAATTGCCAAACTCAAATATTGTCATTCCCGCTTATTAAGATGTTGGAGGGGAAATGCCCATGCCGTTAACAGAGTATGTCCTCGAAGGAAAGGTCGCTGTTCTCACCATGAACAGCGGTGAGAACCGGTTCAACATGGACTTCATACATGATTTCCTCAAGACACTGGACGAGATAGAGCGCGACACCGATGCGGATGCGCTGGTCGTCAAGTCGGCCCATGACAAGATCTTCTGTAATGGGATCGATCTCGACTGGCTCACACCCCGGGCGGGTGATGCGGGGGCCGTCAGGGATTTCTGTTATGCACTGAACAGCCTCCTCAGGAGGATACTCCTCTATCCCATGCCGACCATCGCAGCCATAACAGGCCATGCCTTTGCAGGAGGGGCCATCATGACCTGCTGCTTCGACTTCAGGTTCATGCGCTCGGACAGGGGTTTTTTCTGCTTCCCCGAGGTGGACCTGGGCATCCCGTTCTGGCCCGGCATGGTGGCCATGGTCAAGAAGGCCATACCTGCATACAAGCTCGATGAGCTTTACTATTTGGGCACGCGGATCACGGGCGGGGAATGCGAGGAACACCGCATCGTGACAAAGGCCTGCCCCAGGGAAGAGCTCATGCCCACAGTCATGGCCTTTGCGCACTCGCTCGGAAAGAACCGTAAGTTCTACCTGGCACAGAAGGAACGCATGAATGCGCACATCATAAAGATCATGGACGAGGAGGACCCGAAGATCATCGATAAGGCGCGGATACAGGCGTGATAGAAGGAATAAGAAGATTTTATCAGTCTCTCAAATACTATAAAGTTCCCTCTCCCCTTATTGGGGAGTGAGAGATGGAAATATATACTTGTGCATGACGGCTACTGTAAGTCTTGTAGGCTGCCTTATAGCCCCCTCTCCCCTCCAAGGGGAGAGGGAAGGGTGAGGGGTGTTCATGTCAGTAAGTCGAGCACGATCCTTGAGAAAGGGCATGACGGATGCTGAGCAATTGCTCTGGCGTCATTTGAGAAACCGCCGACTGGACGGTCACAAGTTCAGGCGTCAACATTCGATAGGACCATTTGTTGCAGACTTCGTCTGTATCGAGAAAGGTGTTATTGTTGAGTTGGATGGCGGGCAGCATGTATTATCTTCTGGAAAGGATGGAAAACGAACCCGGTTCCTAGAATCAAAAGGTTTCAGGGTGTTGAGATTCTGGAACCATGATGTCTTGAAAGAAACCGAGGCTGTCTTGATAACAATTCAGCAGGCATTGACGGCCCCCTCACCCCGGCCCTCTCCCCCTGAAGGTGGAGAGGGGATTAGGTCATGGAGCTGTACAGGGAGATAGGCAATTCAGCAGGCATTGACGGCCCCCTCACCCCGGCCCTCTCCCCCTGAAGGTGGAGAGGGGATTAGGTCATGGAGCTGTACAGGGAGATAGGCAATTCAGCAGGCAT
>DATKLV010000278.1:0-4991 GCA_035542255.1 Desulfomonilia bacterium
CGGTGTCAAGGCTCACCCCCGGGATGGCCTTGAGTAATTCATCGAGGTCCAGGGTTTTTATCCAGTAGCCGTAGGCAGCCGTCATCATCGTCTTGGCCAGGACCCGTGCTTCCTGAAAAAGTTGATTGATAGTAGTAGTTATTTCATGACCATCTAAAAGGTCAGCCACTACAATAACAGCCGGGATACGTTCGCCATGCTCTGTATCGCCATAAAAGAGGCCAAGCTGCGCAGAGTCCTTGAATAGGCCGAACCCAAAGGCCACTCTGGCAAGACGGTATGCCGTCTTGCTGGTGAAAAGCATGTTATAGGCCAGTTGTCTTCTGAGGGAATGCTTAATTTGTCCCATTGAGACCTGGAATTCACGTGAGATGATCTTCTGAAAGACGAGACCATTGAGATAAGATGCTCTGATAATATCATTGATCCGTAAGACGTTTTTTATATCCTGGTCAAGGCAGGTTTCAAGGTGGCGGTGCAGGTAAACAGCCTTGGCCCTTTTTTCAGGGGATTCATCGTGGTAGTTGCCTGAGAGATAGTAAATGACGGGGTGAAAGGTGATGTCCAGGGCGCAGTGTGTAATGTACCCGAGGATAAAGGCAAGATCCTTCGGGTCTTCTGCCTTTTCGAGCACTTGTATGATTGTTGTGTTCGTGAGGTTACCCTCCTTGCCGTGGAACGTTTCGGAGATTCGTCTCAGGGATGGACTATTTCCGTAATAGAAGGTATCCGGGATGATGGACCCCAAGAAGTAGTGGTATAGATGCTCTGAGACATCCTTCAGGATAGTCTGCCCCTGGAAATCTTCAAGCAGGTTGTATGCAAAATGGAGATGGGTATTTTCTTTCGGCATGTTTTCTTGCCTCACTGCTGGTTGATCAGAGTATAGTGCGGAGACTTGGACCTGTAAAGGTTTGCTTATACTATCCCGTCGGGATTGACAAAATTCAGGTAAACAGAAAGAATGATGTAATGACTTCAGGAAACATTACATCTCAATGAGAGGTGGTCCTTCAGCGAGTTGAAGAAAAGAGGTGCTGACTTATGGAAAAGATAAGACGGCAGTTTGCGAGCGACAATTACTCCGGCATTTGTCCGGAGGCCCTTGAGGCCATTGCCCGTGCGAACGAAGGTCACAGCATTCCCTATGGTGAAGATGAATATACCGCGCAGGCCTGTGATATGATGAGAGATTTTTTTGAGACTGATTGCGATGTGTTTTTCGTGTTCAATGGAACTGCAGCAAACTCACTTGCTCTGGCCTCTCTTTGCCAATCATATCATAGTATCATTTGCCAGAGGCATGCACATATAGAGACTGATGAGTGCGGGGCGCCTGAATTTTTTTCCAACGGTACAAAAATCCTTCTGGCAGGGGGAGAAAACGGCAAATTGTCTCCCATGGAAGTGCAAGATGTTGCCTTGAGGAGAACCGACATACATTACCCAAAACCGAAAGTGATCAGTATAACCCAGGCAACAGAGGTTGGTACTGTTTATAGTGTAAATGAAATCAATTTACTTGGTGAACTGGCATCCCAACTTAATTTGCGTTTTCACATGGATGGTGCTCGGCTTGCCAATGCCTTGGCCACCTTGAATGTTGCACCGAAAGAGATCACCTGGAAAGCGGGTGTGGATGTGCTCTGCTTCGGAGGGGTGAAGAATGGAATTGCGGCGGGTGAGGCGATTATCTTCTTTCAGAAAGAACTTGCCTTTGAGTTCGAATACCGTTGCAAACAGGCAGGTCAACTTGCCAGCAAGATGCGTTTCCTTTCAGCACCTTGGATCGGGCTCCTACGTGATGAGGTGTGGCTCAAGAATGCAGAGCGTGCAAACCAGTGTGCGCTGTATCTGCATGACGAGCTGAAGAAAGTCAAAGATATCAAGATCATGTTTCCTGTTGAGGCCAATTCGGTTTTTGTAGAGATGCCCATGGAATTAATCAACAGGCTCCACGAAATGGGGTGGCTATTCTACACCTTCATCGGTGCAGGTGGTGTCAGGCTTATGTGTTCGTGGGATACTGCGGATGAGGATATTGAGGCATTTATCAAGGATGTCTCATCTGTATCATGAAATATGGTTGTAAGGTCTTCATTTCTCCTCAGATTTAATTGTCAGCGCAGTCCCCTAAAGACGGCATGAAAAAAAACAAACCGGGCAGCCCGATGCTGCCCGGTCTACTATGGAGAAGTCTCACAGATGCGGAGTCTTCGTTGTTAGTATTCTTATCGTCACTTTCGGTGAAAGCATTACACCTTCTTTTGAAAAAGAAATTATATTCTAAATGGTTATAAGATATTTGCCGTCATTTTAGTGTTCCGTCCATAAGAAAGAATGCCATACAATCTGACAACATTATGCCAGACAGGCATTGACAACATAATAGTTTCATGATATTTTTTAATAAAATATATTAATTGAAACTATCTTAATAAAAGATATACTTAGGCATCAAATATGGAAACTGATCAGGTAATCCTCGGCCTGCTCATGTCAGGCCCTAAGAGTGGATATAAAATAAAGAACATCACCGGCAAACTGATGATGGCTTATAATCTGAGCCTGAACCAGATATATCCGGCGCTCCGCAAGCTCGAGGCAGGCGACCTTGTAAAGAAGGACGTGGTAATTCAGACAGGCAAGCCGAATATGCATGTCTATGCGCTCACTGATATGGGGAAGGAGATTTTTTTAAAATCTCTTACGGCACCACCTGTCCCCATTGATTACCAGCTGGATTTTCTCACGAGGGCCTTCTTTTTCCGTTTCCTGCCGGAAGAGGAGATTTTCCAACAGTTCGATCAGGAGATCAGCTCGCTGGAGGAACAGCTCGCAGACCTCGAGCAGATACGTGCTGAGGTCGAGGACCGGAGTGATGATGACGGATTATTCATTTACTCCACCATTGTGGGGATGATTCAGATGCTGAAAGAAAGATACATTAGCGAACTCAAGAGAAGAAGAGAAGGGCATTGTAATAAGAGATAAGCCCTAAAATAGTGTAGTTAATTCATCATAGTATCGGCAACCACAGGAGGGCGCATCCATGAATATGTTTTTCAATCCTTCGTCTGTCGCAGTAATCGGTGCATCAAATTCCCCATTCAATCTCGGGGCAACCATCTGCAGGTCACTGCATGAATTTTCGCCATTTGGCGGAGCTGTCTATGCGGTGAACCGCAAAGGTGAAGATGTACATGGGTGTCCGGGTTATTCAAGTGTTACGGATATTCCAGGACATATTGATCTCGGCATCATCATAGCCCCTGCCCTGGTAGTACCGGGTTTTGTCAAGCAATGCGGGGAGAAAGGCATAAAGCATATCATCATAGAGAGCTCGGGGTTTTCCGAAGGTGGAGAGCAGGGCAAAGCCCTCCAGAGGGAGATCGACAAGATCAGAAACGCCTATGGCATGCGCATCATGGGACCGAACTGCCTCGGAGTGCTCAATACCGAGAACAAATTCTGCTGTTTCTACGGCATCCAGAAGGATGACTTTGAGACCTTTGCACAAAAAAACGGAAATATCTCATACATCATTCAGAGTGGCGGGATTGTTGTAATTGTTCTTGAATCATTTAAAAATGATGTGGTCAAGGCAGCCAAGATTATCAGCATCGGAAACAAGAGCGACATTGATGAGGCTGACATGATCGAATATTTAAGCACTGACGAGAAGACAAAAGTCATCGGCATGTACCTGGAAAACATCAAGGATGGGCGAAAGTTTCTTAAAGCGGCAAAAAAAGTAAAAAAGCCTATTCTTGTATTCAAGGTTGGCAGGACGACGGAAGGTGTTCGAGCAGCCCAGTCGCATACGGCAGGTATGGCTAATAACGATCTCATATTCGAAAGTGCCTGCGCTCAGGCCGGAATCATTCGAGTAAATTCTATTTCAGAGCTGCATTCTCTGCCGAGGATCTTCACCCAGATGCCACCCCTGAAGGGCAAGAAGATTGCCGTATTTACAAACTCGGGAGCCTTCGGAGGGATCACTGCTGATCTGCTTGTGCAGGCAGGTCTCGAGATGGCCAAACTCTCACCCGAGACACAGGAACGGCTATCCAGGACCGGCCAGATCTTCAATGTAACGAATCCTATAGATCTCGGCCCTGCTTTATCCATGCAGACCTTCCTGGAGATTTTCGACATCCTGTTGTCATCCGATGAAATAGACGGTCTTCTTCCCGTGCCCAGCCTATGGCATCCCATGGTTATTGAAGCCATCATGGAACTTGTGAAAAAGTGCCATGGATATGGGAAGCCTGCTGCCATCTACACCCCCAATGCCGTGGATAAGACCATAGCATATAGAAATAATTATCAGGTGCCGCTGTTTGAATCCCCCGAAGAGGCTGTCAGGGCGCTTGCAGTATCACACAGGCAATATTGCTACCATGCCATGAAGGATGAATTGCAACTCAGGGCATACTATGAGTTATCTATCTCTCAAAATAATATATCCTATAATGACTATGCCGATGGGGCGTGATCAGTAGGGATTGATGGGAATCAGGGTTTTCAAAACATCTTCCTTTCCCACAACACCTATGAGGTTATTGTTTATATCAACCACAGGGATTGTGTGAATCTTTTTGTCAACCATAAGACCTGCCACAACGTCAATGTCGGCATCAGGCGCAACGGTTATGGGTTTAGTGGTCATGGCATGCTCCACATTCGTGGCTGCGATCTTGTCCATTTCTTTTTGAATATGCCTGGGTGAAATAAGGGGGATGATACCGTCGAGTACGATAAAAAAAGAAGGTAATGGGAGCTTCTTCTGTTGAGAGATGAGATCATCACGGCAAAGAACTCCCACCAGTTTCCCTTCCTTGTCCAGGACTGGAGCCCCGTTTATGTGATTATCCATGAGAATCTTTGCAGCATCTATAATGCCCATATCAGGTGTCAGGACGATCACCTTGCTTGTCATGATGTCTTTAACTTTCATTGGAGTACCCTCCCTTGTTGTACACTGCCCT
>DATKLV010000279.1:0-4229 GCA_035542255.1 Desulfomonilia bacterium
AAGAAACGCAACCTGGCGCTCAAAGCACTGGATAATCTCTGAATCATGGGATGACTGTTCTCATCAACAAGTAGTTTTTCATGAACGGTGATGTTGGCAAACGAAGGTAAAACAGCAAACTGAGAGATCATACTTGATCCATAAGGAAGGTGCAATGGACACACTCTTTCAAAAAACGGACGGGACTCAGCAGGGGACCATTTCATCACTGCATGCATTGCTTGAATCTATTGATCCTCCGTTCATGCAAGGCAATTCTATCGGCATCAAGCTCCACTGGGGGGAAAAGGGGAACAAGAGCTACCTTGATCCGGCCTATATACATGAAGTTGTACGATGGCTCACTACAAAGGGCTGCAAGCCGTTCATATTCGACACGACAGTGCTCTATTCAGGCGGCCGACGTACCGGGAAAGATTCACTGGAAACGGCAACCAGACACGGCTACACGGAGGGGTTCCTCGGATGCCCGGTAGTTATTGCAGACGGCATGGACGGCCGCGATGTCATCGATATCCCTGCCGGCTACAAGCGCTTCAAGACAGCCCAGGTGGCTTCCCTTGCCTCGAAGACGGATGGTTTTATCATATTTTCGCATTTCAAGGCGCACCTTGCAGCAGGCTTCGGGGGCGCCATCAAGAACATATCCATGGGGTTTGCATCCCGGGCCCAGAAACAGCGCATGCATGCGGATGTGAAGCCCATACTCAGCCAGAAGAATTGCACCAGGTGCGGGATCTGCACCGAGGTGTGCCCAACCGGTGCAGCCAGAATTATCGAAGGCGAGTTCCCAAGCTACGATCTTGACGTCTGCATCGGCTGCGCCCAATGCATAGCGCAATGTCCGGAGATGGCCTTACGTATACTGTGGGGCGGGGATCATGAGGCGTTCCAGGAGAAGCTAGTGGAGACGGCGGCTGCGGTATGGCGGATCATCGGCAAGAAGACCGTTCTTATCAATGCGCTGATAAAGATCAGTGCCGATTGTGATTGTCTGCCGGGAAAGATTGACATCATTGCAGATGATATCGGGTTCTTGGCCGCTGACCATCCTGTGGCTATCGATGCCGAATCAGTGTCGAGGCTGGGAGAGGAAACCATAACAAAGGCGCATCCCTACCTCCCCTGGCAGCGGCAGTTCTCCTATGCGCGGGAGATCGGGTTTTATGGAAAATGATATTAAGATATGATTGATACCATAAAATACCACATAGGTTTTTCCCTGAATGACCTCGGCACGAATCCGCCGACGGTCGCCCTGCTCTGTGGCGACCCCGACCGCATCAGGAGGATCGCTGCCGGTTTTCCCGGATTGAAACCGGGCAGGCTTCTCTCCGAGAAGAGGGGACTTGTGAGCTGTCTCGTTACAACAGAAAAAGGCATACCGCTGCTGTTGGCGACATCGGGCATGGGTGCACCATCCACAAGCATCGTGGTGAACGAGCTCTATCAAGTCGGCATCAGGGTTATCATCCGGGTGGGCACTACTGGATCCATCCAGGAAGAGGTAAAGGCAGGAAGCATTGTCATATCCCGGGCAGCATTGTGCAGGCAGGGAGCATCTCTGGATATCGCCCCTGTCGAGTACCCGGCTTCAGCCGATCCCTTTGTGACAACAGAGCTTGTCCATGCAGCCGAAGGGCTCGGTCTGGATTGGCACCTGGGAGTAACGGCATCCGTCGATACCTTCTATGAAGGCCAGGAGCGCACAGATTCATCAGCTACCAGGCACCTTATTCGTCGTCTTAAAGGGGTGACTGAGGAATATCGCAACCTGGGTATCCTCAATTACGAGATGGAAGCAGGAACCCTGTTCAAGATGGCGGGTGTATACGGTTTTGCTGCGGGATGCGTTTGCGCGGTCATCTCCGACCGCACGAATGAAGAGGACATCGATCTTTCCATAAAAGAGCAGACTGAGGCGCATGCTGTGCTCTGCGCATTGAAGGCCGTAGAAAACCTGAAACAGCAATACCTTGATCGCCGATACTTGAGGTAACTGACTGATTCTACGCAGAGAGATCGTCTAATCGGGTTAAAGCAATCGTAAAATACCCCTTGAACACCAAGGCCCGATATCCTAGGTAAGATGAGGTTCCTTTCACGAACAAAAAAGCAGGAGTGAATATATGGGTGACTATCTGGTCAGGGCCATCACAGAAGAAAAGAACATCCTCGGACTTGCGTGTATAACCACCAATCTTGTGGATGAAGCAAGAAAGAGGCACAAGACATACCCCACGGCTACGGCAGCACTGGGTAGAGCCCTGACAGGCGGTGAACTGCTTGGTGCCCTCCTGGACCCGGGGCAGAGGGTAGCCCTTAAGTTCACCGGTAACGGACCGCTGAAAAAGATCATTGTTGAAGCGGAGGGTGACGGAACGGTGCGTGGTTATGTGGAGGTGCCAGAGGTGGACCTTCCTCCGCGGAATGGAAAGTTCGATGTTGGCGGGGCACTTGGCAGGGAGGGGTTTCTCACGGTAACAAAAGATCTGAGGCTCAAAGAACCCTACAATGGTTTGGTGAAACTCTACACCGGCGAGATCGCATCTGACATTGCCTACTATCTCACAGAATCTGAACAGATACCTTCTGCAGTAGGTCTCGGGGTCTTTGTGGAGAGTGACGGCAGCGTGACCGCCTCGGGCGGGTTCCTCATCCAATCGCTCCCGCCTGCAGATGAAGTCCTCATCGACGGGCTGGCTAACAGGATACAGGACATGCCCCCCGTCACCCGCCAGCTCCGGGATGGAAAGACCCCGGAAGACCTCCTTGCTTCTGTGTTCGAGGGGATTCCCTATCACACCATCGAGACCAGGCAGCTGACCTTCCGCTGCTCCTGTTCCCGGTCCCGGGTGGAGCAGGCACTTATAACCCTCGGCAGGACACAGATGGAAGAGATCATGAAAGATAAAGAGGTCTTTGATATCTCATGTCACTTCTGCAATCGTTCCTATGTTTTTCAGAGAGACCATCTCATGAGACTGCTCACCGAGATGCATTGAAGAGAGGAAAGAATTCGGGAAGGATAAAAAGAGATAAATACTTGACAAATAATGAACCTTACGGAAGAAAATGGATATATGCCTAAAAAATATTTCTGGCATAATGCTAAAGGAGAGAATTTCATTCCAAGCCGAAGAATTCGATCATGAGCAGATGATTGCACAGGGGGGGTTCGTCTATGGGCAAGGGAGATCAGAGGAGTAAGCGGGGAAAGATCTGGAGAGGTACAACCGGAAAAAGAAGGCTCAAGAAAAGTCATAAAACCGTGCCTCTGAAAAAAGGCTCCAAATAATTCGTTTTACTGGATGGCGCATCCTCAGCTCAGGCGAGATATCCAGGCTGTCCCGGTAACTGTTGAGGGGCAGGAAATGATCACCTTCATAGATCCGCTCAAGCTTGCCGGAACAGGCTTCGCCCTTCACAGGAGTGCAATGCCTCTGCTTACCCTGTTGGACGGAAGACATGACCTGCGGGATATCCAGATGGGTCTCATGCGATTAACAGGAGGTTCCATCGTGCCCATCGCCGAGGTGGAAGCACTGATCGGGCAGTTTGATCGTGCCTTTCTCCTGGAAAGCGATGACTTCAAGTGCAAGAAGGCCGAGTTGATGGAGGACTTCGCGAGGAGAACCTGCCGTGAGCCTATCCT
This sequence comes from Desulfomonilia bacterium, assembly GCA_035542255.1. Lineage (GTDB taxonomy): Bacteria > Desulfobacterota > Desulfomonilia > UBA1062 > UBA1062 > MWEI01. The sequence continues at coordinate 3,656 of DATKLV010000279.1, forward strand.
TGCCGGGAAGTCCTATGAGGCGGATCCGGATAAGCTTGCGGCCTCCATCGCTGATCGAGAAGCGGAGCTGGTTCCACTTCCCGGGCAGCTTGATTCGGATCTAGTGGGCATCCTGGTTCCCCATATCGAGATCAGTGCTGCATGGCAGGCATATGTGGATGCATACAGGAGGGTCAGGGGTGGGAGATACGACCTTGTCGTGATCTTGGGTATAAATCATCAGGGTGGTTCAGGGTTATACTGTATCTCTGACAAAGACTTCATAACACCGCTCGGTACCTTGGCATCCGATAAGGACTTCATTTCCGATCTGAAGAAGGGGCTTCCGGATGGTACGATTGCACCGGACGACTTTGATCATATGATGGAGCATTCCATAGAGTTTCAGACCGTGTTTCTCGCCCACTACCTGGGCACTTCCATGAAAATCGTACCCGTGCTCTGCAGCGGTATACATGAATTTCTGGCCACTGGGAGTGATCTTCTCCACGATGAGCGGTTTCTTGCATTCAGAGACGGCATTTTAAGGGCCATTGATAGGAATTGCAGGCGTGTACTCTTCGTATCGGGAGTC
>DATKLV010000280.1:0-3114 GCA_035542255.1 Desulfomonilia bacterium
TTGTCATTGCCTCTATTATCTACAGTATGCCTTTTGCCGTGGCGCCCATGAAGGCGGCATTTCTCAGGATCGACCCCAGGCTTGTGGAGAACGCCCAGGCCCTTGGATTATCACCTGTGGCCATATTCTTCCGGGTGATCATTCCCAACTCCCTGGCCGGTGTGGCAGCCTCCGCCATCCTGGTCTTCCTCCATACCATCGGTGAGTTCGGGGTGATCCTCATGGTGGGCGGCAGCATCCCGGGCCGGACCAAGGTGGCGTCCATCGCCATTTATGAGGCTGTAGAGGCCCTGAGGTATCGGGATGCCTGGCTCATGTCCGTTATGCTCGTACCGGTGTGCTTTGCGTTCCTGCTTGTCGTGAACCGGCTAACCCCGGAGGTGCGGCATGGGGCTTGAGGCATGGATGAAAAAGAGGCTGAAACACTTTGTCCTTAATGTCTCATTATCCAGTAAGCCTGGGAGGCTGCTCGCCATCGTAGGCCCCTCGGGAGCAGGCAAGACCACGATCATCCGTATCCTTGCCGGGCTCGAGAGACCGGATGAAGGTCTGATAACCTGTGGGAATAAGACCTGGACGGACACCCGACGCCGGATAAGCATCCCGACCAGGAAGAGGGGCATAGGCTATGTGTTCCAGGAGTTCAGCCTGTTCCCGCATCTGAGCGTGTACCGCAATGTGGCCTTTGCGGCAAAAGATACCTCAAGGGTGGAAGACTTCCTCAAGATGTTCGATATCTGGCACATCAGAGACAGCAAGCCGCACCTCATCTCGGGTGGTGAGCGCCAGCGCTGTGCTATCTGCCAGGCCCTCGCACGCACCCCCAAGACCCTCCTCATGGACGAACCATTTTCCGCCCTGGATGCACTGAGCCGCAGGAAGCTCCGCGAGATGCTGAAGTCGCTAAAGACCGAGTTGAACATCCCCATCATCCACGTCACCCATGACATCCGGGAGGCCCTCTTCCTGGCTGATGAAATCCTGCCGATAGTACAGGGCAGGGTGGAAGGCAAATGGATACTGCAGTTCATGCTCATGTCCAGGGAGGTCGGCCGATGTCTTGGCAGCGGGATCAGTGTCGGAAATGAAGATGAAGAGGAAATCGAGCTGTCCATGCTCACGAAGGAGTCATTGCGATGAATATCGGCCCCTATACCATTGAAGACTATATGCACCTAATCAAGTCGTTTCACGGGAATATCGCCCCCGGCCTCATCATTGGAGGGTTTATGGTGGATCTTGCCATGAAGAATCTCCCGGATGGTGTCCTGTTCGATGCCATCAGCGAGACCCAGACTTGCCTGCCGGATGCCATCCAGCTTCTGACGCCCTGCACCATTGGAAACGGATGGCTCAAGGTCATGGACTTCGGCAGGTATGCCCTGTGCCTGTATGACAAATACCAGGGGGATGGGGTAAGGGTGTTTCTCGATACGGAAAAGCTCAAGGGCTGGCCGGAAATCAATACCTGGTTCTTCAAGCTCAAACCGAAAAAAGAACAGGACCCCATCATTCTCAGAGACCGGATCATCGATGCCGGTCAGGACATTCTCACAGTGCAACATGTTACTGTGGGCAGTTCCTTTCTCGGCAAAAAAGGCAAGGGCGCAATAACCACATGCCCTTCGTGCGGCGAGGCATACCCGGCAAAGGACGGGGCGACTTGCCTTGCCTGCCAGGGGAACAGCCCGTATAGGCATGATGCGCAGGAACAGAGGCAGGGATCAAAACCGGATCTCAAAGTCGTCCCCGTGTGATGAAACCCATAAAGGATCAACCCTGACAATATGCGGCGGATTAAAGTGCCGCCGGATCCGTAACGAGAAACTCCGGTGGTGCATCTTTGTCAATTAGTTGCGGCATGGATCTTCGAAAGACGACAGAGATGGGAGACTTAATCTCTCTTGGTTCTATTTACAGAGTTTCTGCCAGCAGTTGTCATCAGAGGTGCTTATGATTTTTATTGCACCTTCGCCGGTTTTTAGGTCAACCCAGGCGATCGAACCATTGATGGTGATATGTTCAGAGGGTATCATGACCCGGACCGTAGATCCGGCTAAGTCTTTGGAGTGGATGTTATTGCCCTTGAAGATCTGGAGAGACTTGAGATAAAGGCCATGCATGCTGATATTATTGGTGATACCACGCCCATTAATCAAATTACCCATTTTTATCAAGATTTGTATAGTGACATTTTTCCGGTTCTCTTTCCGTCGGTCATTTTCAACTTCATGAAAAAAAGTATCATCTGTTTTCATTATAAGACCTTAATAGTTAGAATTGCCTAATTATATCTTATCGGAAGATAGTAAAAGAAATACAATAAAAGATTAAATTATGAAGAACAAGGGAGGATATCATGAAGCCCAACGTCATTGTCATCAACCCGAAGGATAATGTGGCTGTCGCCCTGCAGGATATTCCCGAGGGAGGCACCGTGATCCTGCCCGGGGGAGAGGAGTTCGCCTCGCTTGAAAACATACCCTACAGCCACAAGGTGGCCATCGGGGATATCAAGCAGGGTATGGAAGTGCGTAAATACGGCGAGTCGATAGGGTATGCCCTTGGAGATATCAGGAAGGGCGCGTGGGTACACACCCACAACCTCACTATCGAGGGGGAAACGGTATGAAGCGCGATTCTGTCCAAGGCTATATGCGGCCCGACGGCTCGGTGGGAATAAGAAACCATGTGGCCGTCATCCCTACCGTGGCGTGTGCGAACGGCGTGGCGGAGATGATCGGACGAGAGGTCAAGGGTACGGTCCCCCTCCTCCATGGCCACGGCTGCGGCCGTGCCCTCGAAATCGGCATGCACACGAATGCCCTGGCAGGCCTGGGCAGGAATCCCAATGTCTCGGGCGCCGTCGTTATAGGCCTCGGGTGCGAGACCGTCAGTGCAGAGGCCGTTGCTTCTGAGATCGCAAAGACCGGCAAGCCTGTCGAATTCCTTTTCATCCAGAACGAAGGCGGGTCGCGCAAGACTGCCGCCAAGGGAATCCGCTCAGCAAGGAAGATGACGGAGGATGCTGCCGGCATGAAACGTGTCGAATGTCCTCTGGGGTCCATAACCATCGGGCTCGAGTGCGGGGGGTCGGATTCCTTTTCAGGGATA
>DATKLV010000281.1:0-4653 GCA_035542255.1 Desulfomonilia bacterium
GGTATGATCTCAAGATCATGCTCCAGAGCGAGGTAGAGGTTAGCCAGCGTCTGGGCCTGGACTCCCTGTGCCGCATCGATCAACAGCAACACGCCTTCGCAGGAGGCCAGCGATCGGGACACTTCATAGGAAAAATCGACATGCCCCGGTGTATCAATGAGATTCAAACAGTAGTTTTTCCCATCCTTGGCCTGGTATGGCAGCGAGATGGCCTGGCTCTTGATGGTAATTCCCCGCTCCCTCTCGATATCCATATTGTCGAGCATCTGGTCTTTGTAGGTACGTGAGTCGCATACGCCGGTCCTCTGGATAAGGCGGTCGGCAAGCGTGGATTTCCCATGGTCGATATGGGCGATGATGCTGAAGTTGCGTATGTCTTCCATACAGGTTGTTCCTGCCGAGATGTCCCCCTACCGATCCTTGAACTTTGGTTCGCGCTTCTGCAGAAATGCGGTGGTGCCTTCTTTTTTATCTTCGCTTGCATAACAGGTCCCGAATTGCTCTCGCTCCAGCTTCATGCCGCAAGAGAGATCCATGGCGCAGCCTTCCATGACCGCTCGAATCCCTGCCTGCACTGCAACCCGGCTTTTAGAGGCAATGGCAGCTGCAAGTTTCGTTGCTTCTTCCACAGCGGTTCCCTTATCTACGGCCCTGTTTACCAGGCCATATTGCTCGGCCTGCCGGCCATTCACAAAGTTGCCTGAAAGGATAAGCTCCAAGGCCCTTCCCGCACCTATGAGGCGTGGGGTTCTCTGTGTCCCGCCGTACCCTGGAATGATGCCGAGTTTGATCTCAGGCAGACCCAATGTCGCGGTTTCGTCGGCAATCCGGATATGGCATGCCAGAGCCATCTCCATACCGCCACCCAGACAGAATCCATTTATGGCGGCGATAACGGGTTTATCCGCATTCATGAAGATATTGGTGAGTTCCTGCCCCTTGATGAGCCAATCAGCCCCTTCCTGTGCGGTCTGGTAATTGTTCAGTTCGGTGATGTCCGCTCCGGCGATGAAGGCCTTTCCTACACCGGTGAAAACGATCGTCCTCACCTCTTTGTCGGCAAGGGCTTTTCTCAGAGTGTCTCGAATATCATCAAGGACAACCCCGCTCAAAGCGTTCATGGGCGGGTTGTTTATCTCCATAAGAGCCACTCCTGCCTCATTAACAGAATAATGACAACGAGTACCTTCATTAACCTTACTCATAGTGTAACCTCCTCCTTATAGTCATGGACTACTTTTCAATACCTTACGTCCAAAGTCAATATTTCCTTCTTAAAGGTGCTATTCACCGGCAAGAAACAACATTCGTAATCCTTGATGGACAACGTTAAAAAAATATTTTGGGCAGGGGAATGAAACGCGACCTAAATTTTAATCTTTATAAAAATAAAATCAGACCATGTCAGTCCTCAATCGCTGCAATACGTACATTACGTACATTTACAGTTCTTCCCGGGAAATCGTTTTCAAACCGAGGAGATCTATTTCAGTCTTCGGCTGGTACTTTTTGATCAAATCTCCGATTGCCTCGTTAACCAGAAGAGAAAGCTCTTTCCCTGTTAATGCGGAAAGTACGGTAAGTGCCTTTGTATATCTTTCTTCGATATAGTAATTTCTCTTTATGATCTTACCATTGGACCCAGAGCCGACATGACGCATGTCAAGGGGCTTTCTTCCTCTCGTTGCCATGGTATTCACCACCTTCTTGCTTGAGATTTAATTTTCCTTAATCCTTTTATTTATTAGATGCATATCCTCCAATACCGATTCAATTGTCAAAGAAAAAGTAAGATTGAAGAGTGATGTCCAACCTGAGACCACCGTGAAATTTTCCATAAAGCTTCCCACTCGAGTTCTCATCACCATGTCACTTCCGTCCGGTCATGAGAAATACGGTAAATAATCGATCGCTCCCATCAGGAGTCGGTTTCAATACTCTTGCTGCAGTTCTATCGCGGATATCTCTGAATCCGGCCTCCATGAAAGCCTTGCGCAGCTCTGCCCGATCAAACCCGAAGTGGAACACACCGTCATTATTGCCATGAAATTGGCCGTCATCCAGATCCAGATCGGCAATGCAGAGATGTCCGGGATGTGTGGAGACATGATAAAATCGGTTGAGGAGAGGACCTATTGCCTTAATATGATGGAAGGTCATGCTGCTGACAATCAGATTATATCTGCCTTCCAGTACATCGCCCTTCTCAAGATCGAGATATTGAGTTTTAGCATTAGTCAACTTCATAGTTCCGATCTTGGAGTTGAGGACTCCCAGCATGCCCTGCGAGCTGTCTACACCGGTTATGGAACGGACCATGGGAGATAACCTGAGGGTTAAGAGACCTGTACCGCAGCCGAAGTCCAGTACATCCAGAGAAGGATTCAGCGTTATCTCGTCTGATATTGCACCGGCGATATCGTTTGCCAGCTTTACCCTTGCCGGCTCTTCGTCCCAGGTGATTGCTTTTTTATCAAAATCTTTCTTCATAGATTCCATTATCAGTGAAACACCTTCAAGAATTCACCAGCAAGAGAATTACCAAGAGGATCTTCGAAACCACGGCCATAAAATATCAAGTCTTTGCCCTTCGGATCGCCAAGCAGTCATACATAACCCGATCACCGACATAGTGCGTGCTTCCACGACAGGCAATGTGCCAACCCCTAAGTTCATGCCAGTTTCTCTCGGCTATTGCATTCGGCAATGATTCATCGTTTTTTGTTAGATCCGCCAGTTCCTGGTTCTGAGTCAGTACAATGCCTTTGATGCCGGGGCTGGCAATAACCGTCAGAGGCTCGATCTCCAAGCCTTCCAGCGTAACACCTGCCGGCAGGACGGTACCGGTCTTTGCCCGTAGCTGAATCATCCGTGCCCGTGCCGCCGGCTCTGCGCCTTCTGTGGCCGATTGCGCCATGTCTAGCAGGAGGAGGCGTACGGCGCTCAAATCTTCGATTTTGCTCAGGTCGAGATTTTTGCGGGCCAGAATCATCCTGACGAGTACGGATACTTCCTTCAGATACCGGTTTCTCTGGCTGTCCGGAACCAGGAACATGACGATCAGGTGAATGAGAGGATCTCCGGGCTTACCATAATCAATGCCAGTCGGACTCCAACCGATGGCGCAAGTCAGATCACCTTCCAGCTCGATACGCGCATGCGGGCAGGCCCAGCCCAATCCGAGCGACGTATTGGATGTCCTTTCATGAGACAGAACTATGCCGACGACGTCGGTCCCTGCGGGAATAGACGGAATGGCTTCCAGAAGGCTTGCCAGGACCTCCAGGGCGTCTTTTTTGTCATTGTCGGGCAACTCGATCAGGCGCCCTTCTTCCAATGCATCGAGGATACTGTTCAACATCTCACACCCCTCCGAATCGTTTGAAGAACCAGGACTTCACCTTGTGCGTAAGCACGCCGTACATAAGCAAGAATGACGCGATCCATGCCCAGTAGCTAATGGGCAGAGGGACGAATCCAAAGGATGCTGCAATAGGCGAGTACGGCAGCCACATGCCTATGATCATAATGACCAAGGTCGTAAATGTCATGGGAAGCGAAGCACGGCTCTGAATGAAAGGCAGCCTCTTTGTCCTTATGATATGCACTATCAGCGTCTGGGTAAGGAGCGACTCCACGAACCATCCGGTCTGGAAGAGATGTTCGGAAAGTCCTCGGACGGTTGGACTGAGTGCGGTGTCGAGGAAGGCCCGGCTGTTAAAGAAAAACCACATGAGAGCGAATGTTGCATAATCGAAGATCGAGCTAATCGGGCCGATGAAGATCATGAACCACTTGATGCCTTCGATGTCCCATTTTCGCGGTTGTGCGATCTGTTCCTCATCCACGTTGTCGGTGGGTATACCGGTCTGTGAAAAGTCGTAGAGGAGATTGTTCAGGAGGATCTGCACCGGCTTCATCGGAAGGAACGGCAGCAGATAACTGGCTCCTACCACACTGAACATGTTTCCGAAGTTGGAGCTTGCCCCCATGCGGATGTATTTGATGATATTCGCAAAGACCTTCCTGCCTTCTAGTATCCCGTCTTCGAGCACCATGAGACTCTTTTCCAGCAGCACGATGTCCGCGGACTCCTTGGCGACATCCACGGCCGAATCCACTGATATGCCCACATCGGCCGCTCTCAGAGCAGGCGCGTCGTTGATGCCGTCCCCCAGGTAGCCGACTACGTGACCCCCCTGCCGCAGTGACTGAATAACCTGCTCTTTCTGGGTGGGCGTCAATTTGGCGAGAACTTCCGCTTCGGCGACGGTTCGGGCGAATTCTTCAGGGCACATGTTCATCAGATCTCCGCCGGTCACGATGTGTTTGGCTTCAAGACCGACTTCCCGGCAGATCTTCCGGGTCACGAGCGCGTTGTCCCCGGTGAGGATTTTTACCCGGACACCTGCTTCGCTCAATTTGACAAGCGCCTGGGAAGTGGAGTCCTTGGGAGGGTCGAGGAATGCGAGATATCCCAGGAGGATCAGGCCGCTCTCATCCGCGTGGGTGTACCGGGTCTTCCCGACCGGAAACTCCCGGTAGGCAATGGCAAGGCACCGGTACCCGTCATTGTTCAGGGCCGAGACTTCCTCGAACAGATCATCCCTGATCATATCGATGAGGGGATATATCTCTTCTTCCAGCTGATAG
>DATKLV010000282.1:0-7826 GCA_035542255.1 Desulfomonilia bacterium
AGGGAAGGTCGCCGCCCGAGCAGCAAGACAGGCCTACAACCCCTGCATTTGAATTGAGATATTGGACGGAAAGCCTGTCATGGATGTTGTTGTTCACATCGAGGGCGATAGCCATCACACTTGTTCCGGCCCACATCCAGCAGTCTCCGCACTGCCCCTGGTCGTATTCTGCTGGGATATAATCGAGATGACTCAACAGGCTCAATGATCCCGAGGACCCGTAATAAAGTGCATAGGGTTCGATCCTTGCCTGCGGTGCCTGTTGATATACCTGTTCCCTTCTGATGAGTGTCTCACCGTCATGGAACATTACACCGTGCGTACGTCTCAGGTTGTCAGCCCAGAGGTACGAGGAGAGGCCTATTATAATAATCAGGATTGCAGCGACTGATCTTTTCATTACATTGTATGTCGGCAAAACACACTTCATTATAAACAGAGCTATTGAATAGACATAGCTTATATCATCTCCGGGAAGATACAGGCATTTCTAAGATGCTCACCAGCTTCCGTCATTCCTGCCGAGAGCCTGGCGATGCAGTTCGTAGAGATCATAGAAGGCCTTGAGCATATCCGGTATGGGCAGCTCATAGGGGCAGCGTTCGATGCACTCCTTGCAGTCTGTGCATTTCAGCACACTCTCCATGGGTACCCTGGCAAAGTCCACTGCTACTTCGGCTGACATGCGGGAGGCAATGATCTTGTAGCCCATGGCGGAGGTTATCATCACGCCCTGCGGACAAGGCTGGCAGTATTCGCAGCGGCGGCAGAACTGCTTGCCGAGCTCAAGACGGTACTGATCCATGCGCTGCCTGTCTTCCTTCGTAACCGTGTTGGGATTATAGTAGAAGGCCGAGACCTCGTCCACCCGCTCCACTGCATCGAACCCGGGCAGTGGTATGACGTGTCGGTAATCACGCAGGAATTTGAAGGCAATGGCGGCGTTGTCGATGACCCCGCCGGCAAAGGGTTTCATGGCTAAAACTCCCATGTCCATGGCGTGGGCTGTTGTGAAAAGCTCATGCCGGGCTGCATCCTCGATGAAGTTGAACGGGAACTGGATGGTGGCGAATATGCCGGTCTTGACCAGTTTGATCGCCATGGCAAGGTTGTGCGAGGTAACGCCTATGTATCTGATCCAGCCTTTTTCCCTGGCCTTGATCAGGGCCTCCAAGGCGCCTGACGGGCCGCTTGCAATTTCCCAGTCCCGGTCCTGGGCTATCTGATGAAGCTGGTAGATATCGATGTAATCCGTCCTGAGCATGCGCAGGCTGTTTTCGAGCTGCTCCAGGGCCCCTTCCGCATCACGCCGGAGTGTTTTTGTTGCCAGAATGACCTTGTCACGCATACCCTCGAGAGCGCTCCCGATCTTGGCCTCGCTGTCGCGGTAGGCATTGGCGGTGTCAAAGATCGTGATGCCGCGCTCGCAGGCCCGGCGCACAACCCTTACTGCGGAGTCGAAATCCAGACGGATGATGGGGATGCCGCCGAAGCCGAGCTCGGAAACCGTAAGCCCGGTCTTACCCAGAAGAATCGAGCGCATGATCACCTCCCTGTTGTTCTGACCTTCCTCAGGTGTGATGCTAGGCTATTCTTTCGAGCTGCCCAACATGCGATAGACCACACCTCCCAGAACACCTCCGATAATGGGAGCCACCCAGAAGAGCCAGAGCTGCTGGATTGCCCAACCCCCGGCAAACAGTGCAACACCCGTGCTCCTGGCTGGGTTCACCGATGTGTTGGTGACCGGGATGCTGATGAGGTGGATAAGCGTGAGGCCGAGCCCGATGGCTATGGGCGCAAACCCCTTCGGTGCATGTTCGTCAGTGGAACCCATGATGATGAAGAGGAACATGAAGGTCATGACGATTTCACAGACAAGCCCAGCGGTTAAAGAGTATCCTCCCGGCGAGTGATCTGCATAGCCGTTGCTGGCAAAACCTGCTGCCACATCGAAGCCTGACGCTCCGCTTGCTATGACATACAGCACCCCCGCTCCTACGATTGCCCCGAGCACCTGTGCGATGATGTAGGGGAGCAGGTCTTTAGCCGGGAGCCTGCCGCCTGCGACCAGCCCGCATGAAACGGCAGGGTTCAGATGGCAGCCCGAGATGTGGCCGATGGCGAAGGCCATGGTCATGACCGTCAGTCCGAAGGCCAGGGCAACGCCTAAGAGCCCTATCCCTACCTTGGGGAATGCCGCTGCCAGGACCGCACTGCCGCAGCCGCCGAGAACCAGCCAGAAAGTGCCGATGAATTCCGCCGTGAGTCTTTTCACCATCCGTGTCCCTCCTCATCATGAAAGAATGGGATGCCTATGAAGGAAGAATCAATGTTGACCGTATGTATTATAGATAGTTCTCCGGAGTACATGAGCAAGGGGCAGGCTTGATTTTCAGGGGGATTCGAGACCATTTCTCTGTCCACCCTGCGCCTTCTCAGGTTGAAGTACTACTTCCCCGGCTTCCCCTTGCCCTTGCCATGTTTGATCTTGTCCTTGCGGACCTTGATGCGTTCCTTGATGAGTCTCGATATATCCTTCTGACGGCGTGTTACTTTCTCTCCGGCCATATTAAACCTCCTGGAATTCCAGAGCTCCTTTATCCCATTTCTCAATCAAGCGCTATCTTTGACTCAGGGCATCCATGCCCTTCGCCCTTCGGGCGCACGTAAAGTGCGTCAATTTTCGCTATCCTGCGAAAATTTGTCGGCTCGGATTCGTCGGTTTGCTCCTCGGAGTACCCAAAAAGTACACCTGCGTCGCCCCCTCCTTGCCTCCCTGATATCATCTTGATTGAGAAATGGTATTATTCCATTATAATATTTCTGATCATGCAATCCTGTTATTAGATGGCGTGAGCAGGGCACACCTGCTGAAACTTATATGCGGCTCTGAAACAGTGGTGAGCCAGGCCCGGGATGCGATCAGCAGTGATTTTTCCAAATCCGTCTTACTGGTGTGCATCTTCGGTTCTGCCATGAGGAAAAGCCCGTCCGGCTTGAGCAGGCCCTTGACAGCCTGGAAGAATGCCGACTGATCCGGCACTTCATGGACCATCCAGAACGCCAGAGCGAAGTCTACTTCGCCGCTCATCTCGACACCCGACACCTCGCCCTTGTGCAGGACGATCCGTTCCGACAGCCCATCCTTCATGGCGCGCCTGCGGACGTGGTCGAGCATCCTGTCCTGGATATCCACGGCAATGACCCTGCCGTGAGGGCCTACCATCTTAGCCATACCGATGGTGAAGTGGCCCATGCCGCATCCGATGTCCAGTACCGTCTGGCCTTGCCGGACAAGGCCTGCAAGGACTATCTCGGGCCGGTGGAGTATGCGTCTGACGGGGTTGTCGAAGGTATAGGCAAGCCACCACGGACATACGTGGCCATCAATGGAAATCAGCTCACTCAACCTTTTCATCCGAGCACCCCCTGCGGGGAAAAAATCAGCCCACACTCTCCATGTTGATGAGGTACTTCGCTACTACAGTGTTCACGGAACAGGCTGTCTTCTCGGCTTTCACGTTTGCCTGCAGCGCATCGAGGTCGGACTTCCAGGCGAGGTCACCCGGGGCCAGGAAGCCGATACTGCCCGGAACAAGGGAGTGTGATACGGAATTGTCCTTGTAGTAGTAGTGCTTCTCGCATACCTCGGCGACATAATCGCGCATGTATGGCGGTATGTCCGTGGGTCTGAACCACAGCTTTATCTCCCTCTCGGCATCGGATGCATTGGCTGAGGCGTGGATGAGGTTGTCCACCCTTTCGCCGATGAATTTGCCGGTTTCGTCCTTGACAGGGACTACCGTTCCCAGGGCGCGGATGCACCCGGGTTTCTGCATGCGCGCATCGTGGGCGTTCGTGGGCCCTGCAATGTCCCTTATCTTCTTTATGGCGCCCGGACCCTGGTAGACAAAGGCGATGACCCTGCGCTTCCAGGGCTCGTCGGGGTAGTGGAGCCGGCCTGTGATGTATTCCAGCAGCGACGGATAGAAGAATTTTCCCCGGTGCTCCTCGTAGTGTTCCTCGGCGAGCAGCGTGCTGACCGCCACGATCTTCGTGCCTGCGAAATGCAGGCCGGTATGGAATTCCGAGAGCATGGAAAGGATGTATCCGGTCAGTGAGTTCTTTAATGCATCGGGTTTTATGAGCACCAGCGTGTTTTCACGACCTTCTTTGATCATGGAGATCTCCTTGCCTGGTAATTTTCTCAGCAATACTGAATGGTTTCTTGGGTTGATACAGGCTTCCTCTTTGCCGTGTCAAGCAAAACGTGGTACGGCGTTCTCTTACCGGAACAGTCCTTGGACCCATTCAAAGAATACCTGGTGGAACTGCTCCAGTGCGCCGGCCTGGCAGTGCTCTCCCGCGCCGTCCTCTTCCCGGAAGGTATGCTCGCGGAAGCTCCGGGCATTCTTTATGTGCTGTCTGAATCGCACGGACTGATCCATGGGTATGAGGTGGTCGGTCTCACCAATCAGGATGAGGACGTCGCAGGTGATCTTGTCCGCCACCGGGGCGATGCTGAACGCAGAGGTCTTTTCTATGAGCTCGAACGGCGTCTGCGCCCCGATGGTCCAGCACCCGTTGTCCAGGGCCCACCGTACTCCCGTGTCGCGTGACGCCCTGAGATGCGCCATGGAGTTGAACATATCCTTGAGCTTAAGCCGGTAGAAGAGCCTTCCCAGGGGGGGGATCTGGGCAAAGGCCGCATCCTTCATACTGAAGAAGCCCCCGTATCCTGCTGCGGCATCGATACGCTTTTCCATGGCCGCTGCACGCAGTGCCAGCATGGCCCCCATGCTGATGCCCAGGAGGATCTTTCTATGTCCCGAAAGCTCGGGCGCTTCCCACTGCATGAAATCCAGCAGGGTGGTTACGGGCTTTTCCCATTCATGGGTGAATTTAATGTCGTATTCACGGATCATGTTCGACTGGCCTGGCCCCTCGAACATGACACACGGATAACCCCTCTCACGGGCTGCGGCCGCGATCCAGAAGAAGCTCTCCTCGTTGGTTGAGTCATATCCTCCGCAGGCAAGGATCACGGGTTTGTCCGGATCGCCAGGGAAATAGTATGCCCTCATGGATGCGCGATCATAGGGTATCTTCCATATCTTGTGGGGGATGCTCAGGACCTGTAGCGCTCTGGTAAAGGCATTGGCGCTTTCGCGATAGACACTGAGCCTCCTCGTGTCCGTCGGATTCAGGAAGAACTCGCTCGTGCGGAAGTAGTTGGATGCCCGCAGAAGCGCCTTACCCCTGCTTATGGTATCGTTTGAAGCTGAGGCTATCTTGGAGCACTTCTGACCGAATTCATGCCAGGATTCGTACCAGCTGTCCGTGTCCCCGCTGCGGATCGATCCGACTGCCGCCAGGCACTCCCCCGGATTTGCCGCGAAGGCAGCCGAATGCCCCATAGTCCGTAAGGCCTGGTAGTGGAATGCCCGGCTGGTGAAAATGCGGTTGTTCGTTCTTTTGCCCTGCATGGGACCCTCCCTCGGATATCTGGAAAGTATATTTTATTGCCCGGATAGTATCATCAGACAGGGTCTTTTTGAACAGCCTTTTATCCGGGCAGATAAGGAAGAAGCCCGATTCATTTGCTGTCATGCTTCAGCAGCCGGACCGTGCATTTCTGTGCTGTTCGATGAGTTCATCCTTGTCCTGCCAGAGAACTGATACCCAGGACTGGATGCGGTCCCTGAACATCGAGTCTTTCTGGTAGTCACCGCAGAGAAATTCATGGGGAACGGGCATCTTCTTCACGCGGACGCTGATCCGCTCAATGCGTCCGCAGAGGAAATCCCAGAAAGAGTTATTCTGGTTCGAGTAGATGATGGTGACATCCAGGATATTTTCTATCTTCCCGTCCATGGCGGCCAGGGCAAAGGCGAATCCGCCGGCCTTGGGCCTCAGCAGGTGCCGGTAGGGAGACTGCTGGCTTGCATGCTTGTGCTTCGTAAACCTGGTTCCCTCGATAAAGTTGAGGATGGCCACCGGTGAATGGCGGTATCTCTCGCAGACCTTCCTCGTAGTCTCCAGGTCCTTGCCCTTCATATGAGGATTCTTCTCCAGATAGCTCTTGGAGTAACGCTTCATGAAGGGATAGTCCAGTGCCCACCAGGCAGTGCCCATGACCGGGACCCGGAACAGCTCCTTCTTGAGGAAGAACTTCAGAAAAGGGACGGATCCGTGGAAAGTCATGAACAGCACCAGGATGTCGGCCCACGACTGGTGGTTGCAGTTGATGAAATACCACTGTCTCTTGCTGAGCCCCTCGAGTCCCTCTATGTCATAGACGGTGCCTTGGGTTTTCCGGATGATCGTGTTGATCCCCGTGATCCAGCCGTCTGCGAAAAACATGATCGCACGCGCGCAGGTTTTCTGCCATGCATTGTTGCGGATGAGCAGCTTGGTCAGGGCAAGGATATGGATCGGCACGGCCCAGAAGAGGGTATTCAGAGTAATGAGCAATAATGTGATAACCCCACGCAGGGTTGGAGGAAGATATGATGTCATAAACAAAACCTCATAAGATGTCGGTATGTCACTGGACAGGGGCTCTATCAGGTATACATCGTTAAATGCACGCACCCCTCCCGGTCCGGTCTAGGGCAAACCATAGGCCTCTTCTTGATGAATTGCAACCGGTGCAGGCTTACAACCAGCGGGTTTTACAGTTCTTTAACATGTTGGGATCAGATCTCCCGACCGGCCTTATGGCCTTCGTGAATGGCCTCCAGTATGCGGCGCGGCCCTTTGGCGTCGCCAGCCACAACATAGGTTATGCCCGCTTCCCTGAGGGCCGCTTCCAGGGTGTTGTCGGCCCTGGCACCCATAGCCGTTATGACCGTGGCGGCAGCAACGGCATTGTCTTCATCACCTTTTGAGAAGTGTACGGCATCAGGGTCGATCCTGGTGACCCTGGCGCCGAAGTACATCTTGCCTCCACCATCCCTGATGCGCTTATGTAGCCAGTAGCCGTGCGCCGTCTGCTTGCCGACCGGCGGGAACGCCTGCATCTCGAGGATAACTACTTGGATGCCCTGCGTGGTGAGAAAATCAGCGGTCTCCATGCCCACGTAACCCGCCCCGAGGATTCCGACAGGCCCTTTGACCGGGATCTTTTTCATGAGGACATCGCGGGCATCGACGACATGGGGCAAGTCTATGCCTGGTATGTCCGCCGTTATCGGGAATGCTCCGGTTGCCATGATCACGGCATCGGGTTTGCCTTTGATCAGCATATCCGATGACACGGTCTTATTCAGCTTTACCTCTACGCCCTGCTTGGCAAGGCTTCGCAGCGCCCATTCCACCCAGTTCCAGAATCCCTCCTTGTGAGGAGGTCTGCTGGCGGAGCGCAGCTGTCCCCCGACAGACCCTTCCTGCTCGAAGATCTCGACCCTGTGCCCGCGCTCAGCAGCTGCCAGGGCGGCAGACAGCCCTGCAGGACCGGCGCCGATCACCCAGACCTTCTTTGGCACTTCCGCAGGTTTTGTGATCCGGAATTCCTGCCCGCACTCCGGGTTGAAGGAGCAGGTGGCGGATTTCATCTCGAAGCTCAGGCGCTCGATGCAGCCCTGGTTGCAGGCCACACACGGCCTGATGTCGTTGAGATCGCCCGACCTGACTTTATGTATGAAGTCCGGATCTGCGAGGTGCTGCCTGCCGAAGCTGATGAGGTCGGCATCACCGCGTTCAAGGGCCTGCTCCGCAAGCACGGGGTCGCTGATGCGGCCCACTCCGATGACAGGCACATTCACCACCTCCTTGATGGCGCGGGCCCGGAACAGGTTGAACCCGGGGGGTGTGTCCATTGA
>DATKLV010000283.1:0-8611 GCA_035542255.1 Desulfomonilia bacterium
CAGGTATCAGGCATTTCCGTGGGCGTCCCTATCACGAGTTCGAACACCGGCTCTCTCACCGCCCTTTCAGGCACCAGCAGCCTGACCGAGGCATCGAAGCTCTCGGAGCAGATCTCAAGCATGTCCTCATCCGCAGCCAAGAGCAGCGCTTCGTCAGAGCAGTCCTATGTGCCAAAGTGGGTGAAGGTCATGGTCATAGGGTTCGGCGATGACTCCGACCAGGATTCCTCAGGAAAAAGCGACGATGACCAGGCCAAGAAGAAGGCCAAGAAACACGAATCTGAAAAGTAAGCGTTGGGGAGGATTCATGGATTCACGGTTGATACGATTTCGATTAATGGGGGTTCTCCTGGCATTTCTTCTTCTCGGCCTGTGGGCCGGCGAGGCTTGTGCCTGGTGGAATGAGGAGTGGGGGGCCAGGGCGAAGATCACCATCGACACGACCACCTCGGGTGCGGACATCCACGCAGGGGCCGACGAGGTGCCGGTCCTGGTGAGGCTGCATTCGGGCAATCTCGACTTCTCGCGCATCAAGGAAGACGGCTCGGACATCAGATTCGTTGCAGCCGACGACAAGGCCATGCTCAAGCACCACATAGAGCTGATCGACATCACCGACGAGATGGCGCTGATCTGGGTGCGTGCACCCAAGATTACGGCCGCATCCAAGGCCGACTTCTTCTGGATGTACTACGACAACAGGAAGGCGCCAAGGGCGGAAGACCCCAAGGGGACCTATGACAAGAACTATGTGACGGTGTTCCACTTCAGCGAGACCGAGGGCATGCCCAAGGACTCTACGGGTTACGGCAACAACGCCTCGGCGTTTTCCGGGTCCCTGGGGCTGCCTGCCATGGTGGGCAAGGGTGTCACTCTGGGAGGCGGCGCGGACAAGATCGTGATCCAGTCGAACCCGTCCCTGGACATCTCCGGCGGATTTACCTTTTCCGCATGGGTCAGGGCCAATACGGCCCAGGCCGACGCATACCTCCTCTACCGGGAGGAGGGAGACAAGGCAATCACCGTCGGCATAGACAAGACCAGGCTCTACTGCAGGCTGAAATCGGGCAAGGAAGACACCCTCATGACCCCGGTGGCCAACAGCGAGATTACGCTGGGCCAGTGGCACCATGTGGCCGTGAGCTCGCAGCACCAGGGCAAGCTCGTGCTCTACATAGACGGCAAGGACATCTACAGCATAGACCTGTCTCCCACGCTGCCGAATCTCTCGGGTGAGATCGTCATCGGCAATGACTCTAAAGGCGGCCACGGATTTGCAGGCGACCTGGACGAGCTCACCATCTCCAATACGGCCCGTGCCAAGCCCTGGGTGCAGGCACTGTTCTCCAGCCAGTCTCCCAAGCCGACCCTGCTCTCCTACGGGGCTTCCGAGGCCCCCAAGGGAGGCGGCATGCTGGAGGTGTTCGGCTACCTGATCATCGTGTTCAAGAACACCACCATATCCGGCTGGTCCATCATCGCCATCACCCTGGTCATCCTGGGCTTCTGCGTCGTGCTCTTCATCGACAAGATAAACACCATAAGGAATATCATCAGGGCGAACGACAAGTTCATGCCGCTCATCGAGGAGAGTGAAGATTACTACGGGTTCGAAAAGCAAAGCGGCGAATATCCGAGCTCCCCCGTATACCGCATCTACAAGCAGGGCTGCCGTGTGCTCAACGACCGCATGCGCACCATCCAAGGCAAAAAGGTCCTGACCCCGAAGGTCATGAGCGTATTCAGGAACGAGCTGGAAAAAGGGGCGCTGCGTGAGGGCCAGAAGCTGAACAACGGCCTGATCCTCCTGACCATCGGCATCACCGGCGGGCCGTTCCTGGGTCTTCTCGGCACGGTATGGGGCGTCATGAACACCTTTGCGGCCATGGCCCAGGTGGGAGAAGCCAATATCATGGCCATTGCACCGGGCATCGCATCGGCGCTGGCCTGCACCCTGACGGGACTGATCCTGGCCATACCGGCGCTGTTCGGCTACAACTACCTGACCACCAAGATCAAGGACATCATGGCGGATGTCTACCTCTTCACCGATGAGTTCGCCATAAACGTGGAGGCCAACTACACCGAGGACGCCCACAAATACGACTTTATCGAGGAGAGGAGGACCGCCTGATGAGACGGGGCATGTTCGACCAGAAGGCGTACGACGAGATAAACATCACGCCCATGCTCGACCTGGCGTGGAACCTCCTGGTGGTGTTCATCGTGTGCATCACCGCTGCGGTGCAGGGCATCCAGGTGAACCTGCCCAAGGCGAGCGCCGCGCCGACGCTGAACAAGCCGAGCACCAGGGCCATCACCATCGCCGGGGACGGAACCATCTACCTGGATGCCTACCCGGTCACCCTGAAGGAACTGGAGAACACGCTCGTCCAGTACAAGGCAACCAATCCGGACCTGCCGGTCATCGTAAAGGGCGATTCGCAGGTCGCCTACCAGCAGGTCATCGATGTGCTGGATCTTCTGCAGAGGCTTGATATCACGCAGCTGGGACTCGTTACGCAGAGGGTGGTGAAATGAAGCCGGGACATGACGACGGATAGGGGAGGGGAGCATGACAACGCATGCTGAAGACAAGCTGTCCACCGGGGTCAAGGTTATCTCGGGCATTGTGATCGTCGTACTGGTAGGGCTGGGTGCGACCATGGTGAAGATGGTGCTGACCGAGGACAAGGTACGGCACAAGGCCGTTCATAACGTCACTCTCCTGAAGCCGCCCCCGCCGCATAAGCTGGAGAAACTGCCCGAGCCGGAGATGAAACAGGAGAAGCCCAAGGAGAACCAGATGGTCGAGCAGCAGGATGTCCAGGACAGCAAGTCGGACAAGAACGAGCCTCCGCCCGGCGATCAGCTGGGCCTCGATGCGGAAGGGGGCGCAGGTGGCGATGCCTTCGGCCTGGTCGGGAGAAAGGGTGGAAGGTCGCTGGTGGGTAGCGACCCGAACGGAGGAGGCCCCCAGAGCCTCCTGCAGAGATATGCCTGGTACAACAGGAGCATCTCGGATGAGATCCACAAGGTGTTCGCCCGGGGCAGCATACCTTCGGGCAACCTCGAAACCGTTGTGGTCCTGCAGCTCGACGACAACGGGAACCTCGTGAGGTACCGGATTTACAAATCGTCCGGATCGGAGCAGATGGACAGCGCCGTCACCCGGGCACTGGGCCTCATCAAGAAGTTCAGCGAGCCGCCCCCCGAGGGAATGCCCAAGGTCCTACGGGTGGAGATCTCCTCGAGGGCTTAAGTATAATTAGAAAGGACATGAAATGATGCACCAACCGACTTACAGGAAGAGAGTTTATCTGTATATAACCACCCTTCTCATTGTTTTACCACTCATATGTGCAGGACGGGCCTATAGTGATGAGCCTGCCCCGGCAGTCCCGGCGGGTCAGGAGGCATCCGATACGAAAGGCATCTCAGGTACGGACAACCCTCCCGGGCAGGCCCCGGTGACAAAGGAGGAAACGCCCTCGAAGACTGAGGCTGCAGGGTCGAGCACCCCTGCCGAGCAAGAGGCCGCCGCCCCTGAAGCGGCGACGCAGACCACACCTACAGAACAGGCTGTTCCGGCACCGGCTCCGGCACAGCAGGAAACCCCCATGGGTTTCGAGACCAGGATCAAAGACCTCAAGGACCGCGGGCTCATCAGTGAAGAAGAGGAGCAGCGTTATCTTGAAGAGTCAAGGAAGAACCCTGCAGCACAGATACCGCAATCCGATCGTGAGAGATACATAGATGAAGTATCCAGGCAGGTTGCGGGACAGATCAGGGGGAGCGTGCAGTCGGCGGTGAAGGATGAGCTCAAGGCGGACATCCTCAAGGAGGCGCGCCTGGGCAACTGGCTGACACCCGCCATGCCCGAGTGGGCGAGCAAGATCAGGCTGAGCGGCGATATCAGGGTGCGCTACCAGGGCGATTACTTCGATTCGGGCAATGCGGACATCTTAAGCCCCAGCAACCCGACCCAGCTCATGAACACGAAAATCGACCGTGAGCGCATGCGGTTGAGGGTGAGGCTCAATACCCTGATCCAGGCCGCCGATCAGGTGGATGCAGGAGTAACCATCAGCACGGGAACCACGACCAACCCGGTCACCACCAATGTATCCTTCGGCGATTACCAGAACAAGAAGAGTGTGGTGCTCGACCGGGCGTGGATGAGGTACAAGCCCATGCCCGAGCTGAGCCTCTGGGCCGGCAGGATGCCGAATCCGTGGTTCTACACGGACCTCCTCTGGGACGACAATCTCAACTTCGACGGGGTGGCCTTCCAGTTCGACACCCATCTCGGCAGGCCGCTGCGCACCTTTCTGACCATGGGAGCATTTCCCATCCAGGAAGTGGAGCAGAGTGCGCATGACAAGTGGCTCTACGGAGCTCAGACCGGCCTCAGGCTGAATGCGCCTGAAATCGTCTCAGCCAAGATAGGTGCGGCTTACTACTATTACACGAACATCGTGGGCAAAGCCAACAATCCCCAGTATCCGGGACTCACCGACTGGACAGCCCCCCAGTTCCAGCAGATGGGGAACACGCTCTTCGATATCGACCCTTCATCGAATTTAAAACTGGCGCTCGCATCCGATTATCATGAGCTGGATTACACCGCTTCCATCGATGTCGCATTGTTCAGCCCGGTTCATGTGACACTCACAGGGGATTATGTCGAGAATATCGGCTTCGACAAGAAAGAAGTGGCCATACGCACGGGAAACCCCGATGTAAGGAAAGACACCAAGGGATACCAGGTCATCCTGGGGGTGGGGTATAAGGAGGTGTCCGATTTCGGGCAGTGGCGGTGCTCGGCTGCCAGGAAGCATATCGAGGCCGATGCGGTGCTCGATGCCTTCACCAGTTCCGATTTCCACTTGGGCGGCACGAACGCCCAGGGGTATATCATCAAGGGCGAGCTGGGGCTGACCAGGAACGTCTGGGGATCCATCCAGTGGTACAGCTCCAATGAGATCACCGGGCCGAAGCTCGCCATCGATACCCTGCAGGTCGACATGAATGTTAAATTCTAATTTCGAGGGTTGGAGAATACCTATGAGAAAGCTTACCATCTGTTTGCCGGTTCTGGTCTCGTTTCTGTGCATCTCATGCGCCATCATGAAGGACCTGGACGGCGCCTATTCAGACAAGGAGCTGCAGGGCAATATCAAAGAATTGGGCAGTTATATCGATACGCTGAAATCGCAGAACGAGGAGCGATATACCTATAAAATCCTCACCATGAATGCCCGTGAGATGGTGAACGTGAGCGGCATCCTTTCGCGCAAGGCCCCTGACTCTTACTTCAGGCGCATGGTGAACAGGCTTAGCGTGCAGGCCGAAGAACTCTATCTGGCTGCATCGCACAGCAATGTCGAATCGACCAAGGCATCCATAGAAAATATCCTGGGCACCTGGGAGATCATCCAGGAATATAAAAAGCCTTCGTGAGGGGTAAAGTAACAATGGCTGGCAGGAAAAAGAACGCGGTCTTGGTGGTGCAGATCATCGGAATCATAGTGCTCATCACCCTTGCATGGGGTTGTCTCTATCTTGTCAATGTCAACAAGTCCCAGAAGGATATAATAGCAAGGCTCACCATGAAGGAGGAGCAGCTCCACAAGAAATATGCCGACCAGAAGCACCAGGCAGAAGAGTATTTGCGCATGAAGTCGGCAGTCGAGGGCAAGCAGCGATCCTCCCAATCCGACCTGGACAAGGCGGCCAAGGAAGAAGCTGCCCTGAAGGCGGAATTCAGCGCCTACAAGGCAAAGCAGACCGGCGCACAGAATGAGCTCACCGCAGAGCGCGACAATCTGAAGAAGGAGCTTGACGGCCTGAAGAAGACCCATGCGCAGCTGGCAGCGGATACCCAGAAGGAGATCGCGCAGCTGAACAACGCAAAGAAAGACCTGGACAAGAAACTCGTCCACAGCCAGACCGAGCTTGAACGGTGCGTTGTTGCCAATAAGGAGCTCACCTCCATTTCCAAGGAGCTCCTCGTCAAGTACAAGAACAAGGGCGTGGTGAGCGCACTGGCTGCCAAGGAGCCTCTCACCCAGGTCAAGAAGGTGGAGCTCGAGGAATATGTCCAGGAGTATTCGGACAAGGTGGACAAGCTCAAGTTCGAGAAGAAGAACTGAAGGATGCGCCCCTAAAGGCATTGACCGGTTCACTTCCTCCAATGAATCTGAACGGCCTGCCTAAGGGGCGCTTTTTTTATTCACTGCATCTTTTATCCAGGCAGGATAGCAGAGTTCCCTGTCTGCATGAAGTTGGGGTGCACCGGCGGCTGCAAGGTGCTCAAGTGTACGATGGAGACTCCGTTCGACCGATTCCAGACCTCCATACGCCTCACATCCGAATGTCCACCAGAGATTCTCATCCGGGTAAACCCGCACCTGGGTCAACTCGACGTTGCACCCGGGGACAGGATATCCTTCACCGGGGTCGGCCGGCAACTCATCTTCTTTCAGTGCAATCTCACGGATGACATCACTGCTTGTATCGAATTTTCGAAGCAGGCGGGTCTTATGTATTGACACTGTCGGGAGGCCATCGAGGTGAAATGCCGTGGTGGACCATTTTGACCACAGCTGAACGTAACCGGAAAACGGGAAAATTCGTACTGGCCGCTCAAGAGTGGCGACCAGGCCTTTGATCTCGACCCAGGGTTTTCCTCCGCGATTTTTTATACTGAGCTCTGTCTGACTCGGATCAAGCAGGTATTTATCTACCCGCAGCAAACCCCCGCCGGGCGGATACGGACCCCGATCAAACCATGACCGGAGGGTTTCCGGTACCGAATTCTTCCAGAACCATCTGACCTCCGCGGATACCCGCATGATGAACCTCCCCGATAAGGATTCCTCCCTGCTCGTAACATGGATAATAAAAATGGAACAGAGAGTTATGTCAATAAGGAGGTTGTGAACCTCCTGAGAAAAACTCGCTTGCATCCTGATCGTGCATGATTATATGGATGATATATGGATCCCATGCATGCCTTCTACAAGTTCGGCGTTGCCCTGGTCATCGGTTTGCTTATCGGGCTTCAGCGGGAATATGCATTTGATAAGGGGGACAACCGTCAGGATCTTGGAGAGTCTCTCTTTGCCGGAGCGCGGACTTTTGCCCTCATTGCACTCTTCGGGTGTACTGCTGCTTTTGTCGGCGATATCTCAGGCTCAAGATGGGCAGCAATCATCCTGATGCTGATGATGGGGGTAATGATAATGGTTGCATATGCCTTCGAGGCCAGGCGGGGGCAACTGGGTATGACCACCGGGGTCGCCGCGCTCATGACGGTTCTGATCGGTGCGGTCTGCTATTGGGACTTCCTTGTTATTGCTACCGCACTCGGTGTCATCACCATGACGCTCCTGACCCTGAAGGTGCAGACCCAGTGGCTGGCGCGTAACATCTCACGGGAAGATTTGTACGCTACTCTTAAATTTGCCATCATGACGGTAATCGTCCTGCCCGTACTCCCGCAGACAGGGTATGGGCCGCCTCCTTTCAATATCCTTGTCCCCTATCAAATCTGGCTCATGGTCGTTTTTATCTCCGGCATAAGTTTCTTCGGCTATTTGCTTATGAAATTTGTGGGGCCGAGTAAAGGGGTCGGTTTTACAGGCCTGCTTGGAGGTATGGTTTCAAGCACGGCGGTAACATTAAACTTCGCACAGCGAAGTAATGATACTCAGCATCTCTCCCGTGCATTCGCCCTTGGTATCATGGCCGCATGGGGAGTCATGTTCTTACGCATTATGATAATCGTCGGCGTCCTCAATATATCTCTGCTGAGGTTGGTATGGATTCCTATGACCTTAGCTTTTTTCGTCTCCCTTCTCTTCTGTGTGTATCTCGGAATGAGCCAAAAGACGGAGCCGCCGGAAGAGGCGAATGATTTCAAGAATCCATTCAAGCTCATTCCAGCCATTACCTTCGGCCTCCTTTATGCAATCATCCTCCTGGCTGCCAATACAGCCCGAATCTACTTTGGCGATTCCGGAGTGTACCTTTCAAGCATAATCTCAGGCTTGGTGGATGTCGATGCAATCACCGTATCCATGTCACAGCTCAGCAGTTCACAAAACGGCCTTGGGTCAACAGCCGCCTCCAGATCGATCGTGTTTGCCGCAGCATCGAACACCTTCATTAAGGGGTGCATCGTGCTCTTCACGGCATCAGGATCATTGAGGAGGATCGTCCTTCCGGGCATGATTCTCATAATAGTGACTGCCATCGGAGTCACCCTGCTCATCTGATTTGTTATTATCTGGCGTGTTTGATGATAAGGGCTTTGTTGAATATTTTCTCAAAGGCCTCACGATGGTTTTGAACACCCCAGAGCTCGAGCTGGCAGTCTTTCGACGATCTGATCTCGAGGGTGACGCTGTCCTTGTCTTTATTGAGGAAGCGGGCGCTCTCCACAAGGCCGGAGTGGCTCCGGTCAAGGCTTTCGGCGATGCGCAGGAAGATGGACTGGGGCCTGATTATCTCCTGGCTTCGTTCATCCAGTGCGGCCAATTCCGGGTGTTTTTTACTCGGTATGGCCTTGCGGTGGAAAAAGGCTGTAGCGGCCATTATGGCCAGC
>DATKLV010000284.1:0-6258 GCA_035542255.1 Desulfomonilia bacterium
AAAAATGGTACGGTAGCGTTCCTCGCTCTTCTTGAGAGCCTCTTCCACCTGTTTGCGCTCGGTGATGTCGTGGATGATACCCTGTGTCCTGCCGTCTTCAATTCTTGTCGTGTTTGCTTCTGCAAGAAATACCGATCCATCTTTACGTTTCATGGGGCGTTCGAACATGAGACTCTTACCCGATTGGATACTGGCAAGGCGCTTCCGGCCAATGTCCTTAAGCTCATCCGGGTAGGTGTCGATAATATTAAGCCGATGGAGTTCATCCTCTGTATAGCCGAGCATCTCACTCACCTTTGAATTTGCGAGGTCGAATCTCCCCTCTTTATCAAGGAGGAAAATACCGTCTCCGGCTTGCTCTATTAATTGACGATACCGCTTCTCGCTTTCACGTAACTCGTTCTCCACCCGCTTACGGTCCGTGATGTCCCTGAAAATGCCTACCATATATGTTTTATCTCGCAATGTTATGGGAAAAGCACCCACATCTACATAATAGATGCTTCCATCGCTCTTTTTCACAGGGATGTCTTTTGCCACCATGATCTCGTTTTGTATAAGCTTCTCAAACTGGTCGAGAACATACGGCAGATCTTTCTCGGGGTGAATATCCTTAACCCCTATGTTTATAAGTTCCTCCGGACCATAACCAAGTGCCTTGCAGATCTGTTTATTGCCCATGAAAAATTTCTTGCTTTCAATATCTGCTAAAAGTATTCCATCCGAGGCATTCTCAAAAATCGCCCTGAATATTTGCCCGGATTCTTTCAAGGTTTTGTTTGTCTGCTTACATTGAGATACTGAATCTTTTAATTTATTGATCTGCTGGCGTGCGTTCTCCAACATTTTTGTGAGCTGCCCTTTTGAATTATTATCTTCTTTCATAAAACATCTCTGCTCAAGGTGGGATAGAGAGGGACACCGGTGGCGCCGCATGCCTGTATGGACTGATCTGCAATCACCCACGCGGGCCTGCTCTCGGCGAAGAGGATACACCTGTATCCCTGGGCCAGTCCCAGTGAAGCAAGACCCCTTGCTAGATCCAGGACCAGCTTCCTTGCCCGTCTCCATGTTATCCTCCGGTAGGCCGAGATGGGTTTTCCGTGCTCGTCGTATTTACCCATCAAGAAAACTTGATCTTCACCATCTCTGAGAGCCTGGTTGTGAAAAAGCCCGCAGAGCATATCGAATCGGTATGACATAGATCCCCCGCGTATGTGCATTGTATTCAAACTTTATGAAATTGCAAGGTGAAGTATGCATAATTACAAGACGCGACGAGATGAACTGGGTCACCGCGCTGCTGAGATAACCGGCACAAGATGTCGGCCGTAAGGTGATCGCAGATGTTTTCCCCTTGTGATCGAATGCGAAATCGCTGTATAATAGCAAGCATACATGAGGAGGTGCAGATATGGCGGATGAGAAGAAACTGATCGGCAAAGTCACCCACTTTTTCAGCAAGATCAATGTCGCCGGTATAGAGCTCAGCGGTTCCATCAAGGTAGGAGACAAAATTTCCATCGAAGGTGCCACGACAAGCTTTGAAGAGAACATCGAATCCATGCAGATCGACAACAATGTCGTCACCGAGGCCAAGGCGGGCGACCTCATCGGCATCAAGGTCAAAGATAAGACACGGGTGGGCGACAACGTCTATCTCATCGAAGGATGAACAGCACCCTATAGCTTTATCATTTCCTCCCGGATGGGACCTTTTCCACATCAACATCCACTTTGGCCTCAGGTACCTGGCTGTTCCTGAACCGCACCTTGTTGGAGTAGACAAGCCTCGTATTAAAGGTCTGTGAAGAGGTGATGCCGGAGAGGTCAATGGTCTCGGTCGAGATGAAAATCTTGTTTCCGGTTAGGCTGAAGGGCGCAAGCACCCACACGGACTGAGGATACACGCTTATCTTCTTCAGGATATACCCTTCCGGCAGATGCCCCGACATATCGACGGTCACCCTGACCTCACGCGGGTAGAGTCTGTGGGCGGTGATGGCTATCTTCTCGGGTTTTATCTTGAGGAGGGTCAGGTTCGAGGGGATATTCACCATGTCGGCCGAGAGCTTGATGATCTGCCTGCCTTCGACAATGGTGGAAAGATCGATGGATATCTTGAGCGTCCTGGGCTCAAAGAGCCTGAAGGCCTGGGATGAGCCCACGAGGGTGATCGTCGCCTCAGTCTCCCGCGACTCCTCTATCTCCCAGTCCTGGGATATCTTGCGGTACTCTATGGGCACGGTGTAATCCCTCTGTACCGATTCCTTCTGGTATCCGAAAACAAACCAGAGACCCAGGGCCAGCACGAGCGCCACACCCTTCTCCAGGGTGTTCTTCCTGAACCACTGATTGGAAATGATCTTGGTCTTCTCGGGCTTCATAGCCTGAAAGAACTTTTCCATGAGAGAGCGGAGCTCCGCAGCATTTTTCATGGACTTCATCTCCCCGTTCCGGGCTACCGTTATCGTACCTCTCTCCTCGGAGACAACTATGCACAGGGCATCGGAGCGTTCCGAGAGACCCAGGGCCGCCGTGTGCCTCAGGCCGAATTCCCCGAGTTTGTCCGTGCAGGTCGACAGGGGCAGGTGGCAACCGAATTTCACCAGCCGGTCATCTCTGATGATAACCGCACCGTCATGACCCATGGAATGTACATCGAATATGCTTGCCAGCAGGGGCTTCGTGACGACGCCGTCGAGTTGATTCCCTCCCGTTATCTGCCTGTCGAGGGGATCATGGCCCTGCAGGATGATCAGTGCCCCGACCTTCTTGGAGGCGAAGTCGGCTATGCTCTCTGCAATGGCCTCCACCGTGCTGTTGTGCAACAGATTCCCCTTCCGGTGATTCGTGCCCATGGACCTGAACGTTGCCAGCCGCTCGAAGAATCTACGGATATCCTCCTGAAAGATAACCACCAGCGCAACGATGAAGATGGTGAAGAAACTCTGGAGCACCAGTGTCGTCAGGTAGAGATTGAAGAGGCGGGCAAGGATGTAAATGCCGCCGAGCAGGCTTATACCGACGAAAACGAGACGCGAAGCCGTGTTCTTGAACCAGATGAGCAGGACATATATGAGTGTGAAAATGATGAAGATGTCGAAGAAATCCTGGATCCGGAAGCTGTCGAAAAAAGAAAAGATGATATCATTCATATTCGCCTCATCATTCCACAGGGAACCCTCATGCCCCGGGTGGGCAAAGGAATCCGCGATAAACCATATTAACAAGCGTAATATCGCGAACAGACATTTGTTGCAAGGGGGTAAGTCAGAGAGTCCATACCGGCAGTGAGTGCAGGTTTAATCAGTCAGAGGAGGTCATTTTCATTGCATTGAGCATTGCCTCCGGGGTCATGGGGAGTACACGCAGCCGTAAGCCTGTGGCTGCGAAGACTGCATTTGCCACAGCCGGAGCGATGGGGGGCACACCGGGTTCTCCTACCCCTCCCGGTTTCTCCGTGCTAGGTACTATATAGACCTCGATCTGCGGCGTCTCGTTCATGCGGAGCACCGGGTAATTGTTGAAATTATCCTGCTCCACCCGTCCGTCCTTCAGGGTGATCGCCCCATGAAGGGCGGCTGAAAGGCCGAAGATGATCCCCGATTCCATCTGGGCCTCGATGGTATCGGGGTTCACAAACCCGCCGCAGTCGACGGCGCACACCACCCGGTGAACCCGCACCTTTCCCCGGGCACTGACCGATATCTCAGCCACCTGGGCGACGATACTGCCGAACGACTCGGCAAGGGCGATCCCCCGGCTTCTCCCGTCCTGGAGAGGAGTTCCCCATCCGGCTTTTTCCGCGGCAAGCTCCAGCACTTTCCTGTGTCGCGTCTTGCCTGTCAGGTGGGAACGGCGGAGTTCGAACGGGTCTTTTCCTGCAGCGTGCGCCGCTTCATCGAGGAAGCTCTCCACCACAAACGCGGTGTGAGAATGCCCCACCGATCGCCACCACTGGACCGTGACAGGTAGTTTCGGCGAGTGGAGGTCCACGAGGATATTCGGAATGGCGTACGGAAGATCTTCGGCCCCTTCCACCGAGGTTATGTCGACTCCATTGTTAACCCTGAACCCTTCGTAGAGTGTACCGGCCATGATGGACTGGCCCACGATGGTGTGCTGCCAGGCTGTCAGATAGCCATTGCCGTCGAGGCCGGCCGAGATCCGGTCGTACCACATAGGACGGTAAAATCCCCCCTTCATGTCGTCTTCGCGGGTCCATATCAGCTTCACCGGTTTCCCCACTGCCTTCGCTACTTCGACTGCTTCCACCACAAAGTCGCTGTGGGGATTCCCCCTGCGGCCGAATCCTCCGCCCAGGAAGGTGGTGTGTATCCTTATCTGTTCCGGCATGAGCCCCGTAACCTTTGCTGCGGCAAGCTGGTTTGCAGTCTGGGCCTGGGTCCCGGTCCAGATATCGCAGCTGTCGGCCTTAAGGTCGACCGTGCAGTTGAGCGGCTCCATGCATGCGTGCGCAAGATAGGGGACTTCGTACTCTGCACTGAGCCGCCGGGCAGCCTTCGCAAAGGCCTGATCCGGGTCTCCTTCTTTCCGTGCGACAATGCCGGGGGTCGCGGACAGTTTCCGGTATTCCGCCCGCATCCCTTCAGTGGAGAGTTTGGCCCACTCCCCTTCGTCCCAGACGACCTCGAGCAGCTCCCGCCCTTTGCGTGCCGCCCAGAAATCGTCGGCAACCACAGCCACCCCGGTGGGGATCAGGACCACCTCTTTCACCCCCGGAACCTCTTTCGCCTTGTCGGCATTGAAGCCCGCCGTTTTCCAGCCGAAAACAGGTGAATGTGCGACAACCGATGTCAGCATGCCGGGAAGATCCGCATCGAGGCCGAAGAGTGCAGTGCCGTAGACCTTTACCCGGTTATCGATGCGGTGCTGAGGTTTGCCGAGGATCTTGCATGTGTCCGGCTTCTTGAGCTCCACATCCTTTGGGACCGGCATTTTCGCCGCTGTTTCCACCAGTTCGCCGTAAGAGAGCGACCTGCCGGCTGCGTTGATCACCCTGCTGTTCTCTGCCCGGCAGCCCGAAGGTGGCTCATTCCATATCTTTGCTGCAGCCGATATCAGCATCTCCCGTGCGGTCGCACCGGCCATCGACAACCTGTCCCATTCACTCCATGTGCTGGTGCTCCCCCCGGTCCCCTGTATCCCCCATACGGTATGGACGTAAGCGAGGTCGGCCGGAGCCGACTCAACCACTATGGACTTCCAGTCGCATTCGAGCTCTTCGGCAATGAGCATCGGCAGTGCGGTGTAGACACCCTGTCCCATCTCGGACTTGTTGATGATGAGTCTCACTGTTCCGTCCCTTCCGATGCGAATGAAGTCGTTCGGTGCAAAGAGACCTGCAGGCGCAGGTTCAACAGCGTCCGATCCAAGGGCCGCGAGACGAAAGCCTATAACCAGTTCTCCGCCGACCGCAGGTCCGGTCTCGTGGTTTTTATCCATGATCCCGCTCATTCTGCACCTCCCTGCGCCATCATCTTCGATGCCGTGTGAATGGCCCTGCGGATCCTATTGTAGGTGCCGCAGCGGCAGATGATCCCTGTCATGGCGGCGTCTATGTCCTCGTCTGTGGGGTTGGGGTTCTTTTTAAGCAGAGCCGCCGCCTGCATGATCTGCCCGGACTGGCAGTAACCGCATTGGGGCACATCGCCTGTAATCCATGCCCTCTGCACCGGATGGCCCGGACCTTCTGAGAGACCCTCGATGGTCGTGATCTCTTTCCCACCCGCGGAATCCACCCGGGTGGTGCATGAGCGGGCTGCATTGCCGTCGATAAGGACCGTGCATGCGCCGCACAATGCCTTGCCGCAACCGTATTTCGTACCCGTCAGCCCTATTTTTTCCCGTATTACCCATAAAAGGGGCATATCTGCAGGAACCTCCAGCTCATACCTTTTGCCGTTGACGTTTAAAGTAATCATATGGCCTCCAGATGAACATCCAGATGCACATGGATTATAAGAACCATAAAATCCGTGTCAATGGTGCCCCTGTTCAGCAAATAACATAAATAATCAACATGCGCTAACCCTGGTAATCGATTTTAAGGCATATATCAGGACCTGAGTCTCACGATCAACCGCTCACCAGCTCAAAATCGTATCGCCGTCTTGATTGCCTTGTTCCGTCCTTTGTTCATATTGACATCGATGAGTTCCTTATACTGGTCTATGGAGAAGGTGTGGGTGAGCATGTCATCCACCCGGACCTTCCCGCTCTCCATGAGCCCGA
>DATKLV010000285.1:0-4427 GCA_035542255.1 Desulfomonilia bacterium
TAGGTATCGATTGTTCATGAAAGGCAACTTCAGTTACCTTCATGATGTGGTTGAAAGAGTGTAGCGTATGCGTACCATGAGATCGGCTACAAGCAAGACCATTCGATAGTTGATATACCCAAATTTTTACTTTTAACGACACTTGGTTTGGTGAGTCATTTGTTGGGTGTCTAGAGAGGAAAGGAGGGATATAATGGATTCTATGGCTATGGGGATACCATCCACCCGATCTAATGTAGAGCATGCAAAGATCAGGATTTTCAATCTAATCAACCAGTGCATCAGCGACATCGAGAAGACGGCAACTACATCCGGTCTAACCATGAGAGATGTCGGGGTCGGGGTTGAGAAATATATGACAATCGGAGATTCTTATCTCATTGAACTAAAATTGCGCATGTGAAATAGAACATCTTTCTTCGTCCTTTCTGAGGGCTGCGATGTTTCCCGTTCCTCATTAAATCGATATGGGGAAATCTGGTATCAGTATCATCACTTTCTTTGTATGATCACAGGGCTTTCAGAATCTTTCTGCATCATGACTCCATGCAGTTAACCTTATGCCACCTCATCATCAGCCTCGCATCCCTTGACAAGGGCAAAAGACAGCTTAGTTATAATGTCACGTTACCCTCAACACGAGTGCAGTGTTGTCTTTTGCAATATAAGGAGAGGGATATATCGATGTGCTCTATAACGAAATAACAGCCCGGCATTACTAAAAAACTACACGAATGGTGGACGCACCTGTCACCTTGACGGGTACGTCCACCTCCAATGGGTATCACGTAGGACCTCAATGAAACACTATTAAGTTATCGTAAAATATGATGGAGAACCTGAGTTGACATCGTTCAGTACTCTATTAATTTATGGGAATAGAGCCATAAATTAATATTTAATGACATCCCTTTCTGTTTGAAGGTAGCTCATGAAAAAGAGGATCATGAAATTACCCATATCCGAGCTCCAGGGTATATGTTGCCCTGGAGGCGGGAGGTCTTCCTGATATAGCTCAGCAAACCAACAAAGGTCAGGAGGTGAAGCCATGCTATTCATGATGATCTGCACCTGGGACCCAATGGATGAAAAAGAAGTGAGGACGAGGAGCATCACGTGGAAGTGGCCTGAGGATGTGAAAGTCATTTCAGAGTACTATGACCTGCAGGGACAGAGAACGATCTTTGTAGTCGATACCGATGCGAAAGGGCTCATCGCCGCCCGCGCACCGTGGCGTGATGTGATAAAATATGAGATATTCCCCGTTTATCCAACCGGCATTACCAAGGAGGCACTAAAAGTATCATAGATCAGTCTTCATCCTTTGGGTCTGTCAAAAGGGACGTGGTCTTAGAGAACCGAAAGGAGAATGCCATGTCGAGATTAAATTTGACACCTGAGGAAGAGAAAAAACTCTTGGAAATCCTTGAAAGGTACCACCCCGCTCTGCAGATTGAGATCATCAATACGGATGACCGGGAATTCCGCAGGTCGCTCAAGGAACGGGAGGCATTCATGAAGGAGCTCATCGAACGGCTGAAGAGTTGACACTAGCCGTTTTCTATAATCTCCTTTTTTTATGAATGTCTGTGGGACATCTATATGTTTTTATGGCCTGACAGGCCAGTTCATTTAGCTTGTCTGTCAGGTTTACCAATCAACCCCTTCCCTGGTGCTTATTGACTCTCCAAGAAAAAATCCCGGGATAATGCATCAGCGGCATCATCCAGGAGCCTCTTCTGCGCGTCCATGATGACGGGGATTTGCTCAGGCACGGAGCATGAAGCATTTACCGTCTTCTGAAATTCTCCCTGTGACCAGCCGGTACGCCAGAGGATCCGGTTGGTCGATACGTCCAGCAGCTCTGCTCGGGCATGTGCTCTTACTTCGGCGGAATAACTGTTAAGGTCGATATAGTTGCAGGCAGGTCCATAGCTTGTAAGTTCGATAAGGACAAGGTAATCAGCACCTTGAGCCTTTCCGAACGCACGAAAATCCCTAGATTCATAGGTGTCTTTGTCTTGGACACCCTTGAACGTGGGGATTGCTTTCGTATTTCCGGGCTGACCCACTTTAAAGGCATTAAACCCCCTCTCATTCAGTCCTTTGACAAAGAGACCCTGCAAACGGCTGAATTCCCTGACATCCAATTGCTGTGCTGCCTGCTGTATCCGCATCTCCTCAGTGAATCGTGGGGCGCTGTCCATATCAGGGCTCTGAAGTGTTCCGCCGTAGATATATTGGCTTACCCGGGTATAGGGACCGGTATCGCTCACATTGACAATGGTCTCCGCAGGGGGATAGGGGAAAAGTACGACACCTACCCTATCACCCTCATGTTTCTGCCAGAACTGCCGGTCCAGGGGAATGGGCTTCAGAGAAGCACATCCTCCCAGGAGGATGACCATAAGCGACAGGCTTATGACGAGAAGCTTCCGCTTCATAGGTATCCACCTCCTTGTTGAAGGCTTTTTTTATCTATTAGTCTCTCCCCGTTCCAAGATCAATACTGCTTCAAGCATAACGGGGCGATCTCAATAAGATGAATTTTCGTCGTATAATTTATATGGTATTATGTATATTTTATACTCTGCGGCTGTGCAGACAGCTCATGTATAAATCGAGGTGACAAAATGGTATCTCCTCTGGCCCATCTGTAGAGTATGCACGAGCAAATTGTCTTTTGATTCAAATCAGATCTTGACCATGATATTTATTATATGGCAGGAGAAAGGATTAGTATTTATGATGCATTAGAAGGGAGAATCTATCCCGTCACTTGCTTGGGCTCTGTATAAAATTAATATTGTGCGGAAGGAGATGGCAATGAACAGGCATCCTCTCTATTCATTTACAGCGATACTTATTTTTGCTTTAACAGCCCTTTCTTGCTCTAAGCAGGATACATTGAGTGTAAGTTCAGCGTCCACCGGCTCACGGGATATGCACGTTACCCAGGCACCCCCCACGGCGACACCCATGAATGAGAGGGATTTCCGTAACGCCATTATCAATGTGGCCAAACAGAACATACCCGCGGTTGTCCACATAGAGGTCACCCAGAGACAGGAAGTCATTAACCCCTTCTCCGGATTTGATAATGATCCCTTCTTCCGCCACTTCTTTGATTTTCCCCAGACACCGAGAAAGTTCAAGAGGGAGCTGAAGGGAATCGGAACTGGAATGATTATTAACGATGACGGTTTTATCCTGACCAATAACCATGTGGTGACGGGCGCGACCCGGATACAGGTTATCCTCCCCAATGAAAGTCAATATGAAGCCAAGGTCATTGGGACAGACCCAAAGACGGACCTGGCAGTAATTAAGGTGAATGCAAAGGAAAAGCTGCCCCATGTCACTTTCGGCGATTCGGACAAGGTTCAGGTCGGAGAATGGGTTGTTGCCATAGGACACCCGAGAGGTCTCGACCAGACAGTTACCCAAGGCATTATCAGCGCAAAACACAGGCAGGGGATAACCGACCCGAACACCTATCAAGACTTCCTTCAGACCGATGCGGCAATAAACCCCGGTAACAGCGGAGGACCACTGCTCAACCTTGACGGGCAGGTCATCGGGGTTAATTCTATCATTGCTTCGCAGTCAGGAGGCTCGGAAGGTCTGGGGTTTGCCATACCGAGCAATATGGCAATCCACATCTCAAAGTCACTTATGGGTTCCGGCAAGGTACAGAGGGGGTGGCTCGGAATATCTCTTCAGGATATAGCTTTCGATAAAATGAAGTCCCTCAAGCTCGACTCAACAAAGGGGGCTTATGTCATGGATGTCATGAAGGACAGCCCTGCCGCCAAGGCCGGGATCAAGGCCGGTGATGTCATCCTGACATTTGATGGAAAGGATATTACGGATTCCGGGGCTTTGAGGAACCTGGTGGCAAGTACGCCTATCGGGAAAGAGGTGAAGCTCGGCATCATACGCGATGGGCAAAAGCTGAGCATTGCAATCAGGGTCGGCAACCTCGAAGATGCATCGAAGATCATGGAGTCCTCCATTAGGAACAAACTCGGTGTGGATGTTAGACCGCTGAAAGAGAGTGAGACGAGCAGGTATGGGATTGATCAAGATCAGGGAGTCGCCATAAGCTGGCTTGATCAGAATGGTCCCATGGCAAAGGCAGGATTCGAGATTAATGACGTGATTATCAAAATAGACGATCAGCCCATAGACAGTGTTGAAAAATTCACATACATTGTGAATACGATGAAATCACACCAAACAGTTACCATATACGTCATTGATCACAGGACCGGCCAGACCGGCTATATACAGGTGCAGACGCGTTAGGATTGATGCAGGGAATAAAGGAGGGGATGTCCAAGTTCTTCATAAGAGGATATAAGGAACATCCCCTTTTCATCTTTTCCATTATTGATTAACCAGTTGACATCTTTAGATTATTTTAT
>DATKLV010000286.1:0-5881 GCA_035542255.1 Desulfomonilia bacterium
TGCGGATCTGACCTGCAAGACCGAAGTGGTCTATATGGCCGTGGGTGATGATGATACGTTCCACATCCTTCCAGGTGAATCCTGTGTCATGGAGCTGCTTGTCCAGTGTAAAGAATGACCCAGGGAATTTGGGCGCAGTGTCGATTAGTG
This sequence comes from Desulfomonilia bacterium, assembly GCA_035542255.1. Lineage (GTDB taxonomy): Bacteria > Desulfobacterota > Desulfomonilia > UBA1062 > UBA1062 > MWEI01. The sequence continues at coordinate 151 of DATKLV010000286.1, forward strand.
TTATGGGGCCTCTGCCCAGCATGAACATATTTGAGCAGATAAGATCCGGAAAACCCGGCAACGGCACGGTGAGGGCTCGTATGGATCCGATATGAGGAAATGGCAGAAGGTTCATCAGATTGAGGACCACGCCGGTAGTGTCATAGGGTTAAACATGACGGATAGGACATTCGGATTTCCACCTTAGAGCCTGAGGCCTGCAGCTTCCAGCATACGGCATAAGGCAAATGCTAAACCCAGGTCGTATGCCATAAAGCGAATAATCCGTTCGGGGAGTACCGGTCAGTTGCCCTAGGCAACTGCCTTTACTTCCTTGACCTCGGGCACTTCTTTCTTGAGCACCCGTTCGATGAGGGACTTGAGTGTCATGGCGGCCATGGGGCAGCCGTTGCATGCCCCCTTCAGACGGACCTGGACGATGCCGTCCGCCGAGACATCCACCAGTTCCACGTCACCCCCATCGCCTTTCAGTACCGTGCGGGTCTTTTCGAGCGCCAGTTTCACCTGTTCAAAGTTTACGGCCATGATCGAGCTCCTTGTTTGTTTTGCCCTATTCTTGTAATTTCGGTGTCATCTCCATAATAAACATAGGACTGCTTTATCTCTTAGTGTATGAATACGTTTGAATCAAGGCCAAGTATGGGTCCGGTGGTTTTTTAATACCGGGTTTTCCATTTGATGAACATATCAGAGAGCAGCAAGTATCAACTGAAATGAAACTTACTATGGTTACATTCCTGAAAGACAGATGGAGCAGGGAAGGGGGGTTCCGCGAGGTACTCGTGCTTGCCTTCCCGCTGGTGCTCAGCACCGGTTCATGGTCTCTCCTGCACTTTGTGGACAGGATGTTCCTGTCCTGGTATTCACCCGAGACCATAGCAGCAGCAATGCCGTCGGGAATCCTTAACTTTACTGTCATGAGTTTTTTTCTTGGTACGGCAAGTTACGTGAGCACATTCATTGCGCAATATCACGGTGCACAGATGTACAACAGGATAGGACCGGCATTATGGCAGGGATTGTACTTCTCGCTTATAGGAGGGATCTTGGTCCTTGGCATGATCCCTCTTGCAAGACCGATATTCGACCTCGTAGGTCATGCACCGGCTGTCAGGGAAAATGAGATCGTTTTTTTTCAATATCTCTGCCTAGGAGGATTTCCCGCCATTGCGGCCTCTGCGCTGTCAGGTTTCTTTACCGGATTAGGAAGGGCTTGGCCGGTCATGTGGGTGGATGTCATCGCGACGATCATAAACCTCATACTCGATTATGCAATGATCTTTGGAAACTGGGGATTTCCTGAGATGGGAATGAAAGGTGCTGCAATCGCCACTGTCATATCCGGGGTCTTCTCCTTCACGGCATATTCTGTTTTGATTTCCCGGTCTTCTTACAAGAAAGAATTCCGGATTTTCTCGGGATGGAGACCCGACACCGATCTGTTCAGGCGTCTCTTAAAGTTCGGTGGCGCCTCCGGAGTACAGTTCTTCCTCGACATGCTGGGCTTCACGACATTTGTCCTTATCTTGGGCCGACTTGGAACAGTGAACTTGGCTGCCACAAATATTGCTTTTAATATCAATACGCTTGCATTCATGCCTATGATCGGTTTCGGTATAGCAGTGTCGGTCCTTGTGGGAAGGTACATAGGGAAAGGCAGGACGGATCTTGCTGCGAGGAGCACTTATTCGGGTTTTTTCATGACCTTTATCTACATGAGTACGATTGCTGTTCTCTACGTGGCAGTCCCTGAAATATTCACAGCACCCTTTGCAGCACGATCCGATGCAGTCGTGTTTCCTGAGATCAGGCATCTAACTGAGATTCTGCTCAGGTTTGTAGCACTGTACTCTGTCTTTGACACCATGAACGTCATTTTCGCCTCGGCGATTAAGGGTGCAGGAGACACGAGGTTCGTCATGTTCATGATTGTTCTGGTTTCAGCATGCGTACTCGTTGTGCCGACCTACGTGGCTATAATGATCTTGGGGTACGGGGTCATGGCTGCCTGGGTTATTGTTACGCTCTATGTGATCCTTTTGGGGTTCGTCTTCTATCTGCGATTTCTCCAGGGTAACTGGAAGAGGATGCGTGTTATTGAAGTCGTTTCAGCCATCAAGACCATACCGCCGGCATGTTCGGAATGCCCTGATACAAAGTTCGAACCTTAAACGAGCAGCGATGGAGATACTGAATCGTCTTCCGACCGCTTGGATTTCATCATTACTTCATAATTCCTAATAAGTTGCAATACCTAAGAATAGGAGAAAATAATTTCCTTTTCAGAGAATTAGATTTCTCAACTGTTTAATAAATATGTAACAACCTGCACTTGCGGATCTGTGCGTTTCTCACATAAGTCTCTATTATCATTATCTGTCATACCGTGTGTTGCAAATCATTTCATGGTCTATGCTTAAGGCCTGATTTTTGCAATATAATTTGTTTGCAGTTAATGGTTTCCTGATCAAAGGCTGCATTCGAGAGGAGAGCATACCCAGTTTCGGAAGCCAACTAAGAGGCGTTGTGCTGTGTATGAGGCTCTTATCAGCTGTTTTCATTTTATGGACTGAAGCCTCCACGAGGAGAAACGTAATGAAAAGATCTGTATTAATTATCCTGGCGATTGTCTGTGTCTTTCTTTTGACCTCGCCGTTATCTTCCGGGGCAGCTCCAATATGCCGCGTTATGAGCAGTTATTATATTCCATCTAGGATAGAGTTCAACGACTATGTTCTAAGATACGGTGAATCTTTGTCGACAAATCAAAATCATGGATACTCATTCACCCTGCCTTTTCCCAACGGCCAAGGTCGATTATCATCCATAGGAGAATCCGAGAGGGTACTAGCGGGGATGTTCTTTGTGCCGCAGGATAATATCGCACAGTTGAAGGGATCGGGTTATCCATTTGTTAACCTTCTCATCCACCTCTTTGTAGGCAGCTTCCTTATCGGCCTGTCCGGCTTTATAAAGTCCATCACGAATAACCCGTCACGGGTTCGGTATGTTAAATCCGAGATCAAGGCTGGGCCGTCATATGATCATGCCCTGTCCGCTGAAACATGATTGTCTGATAATGATCGACCTGTTGTTATCCGGGTAACCTCCTTAGTAATCTTGGTATGCGCAATCATTCGGAAAAACCTCCCCTGATGTACTGCTTATGGGTCCTTCTCTTCGGGGAATTCTTGAGGTATACCGGAATCGGTGCTCCTTTTCATATTTAATCAGATGAAATCAGGATAAACGGTGCACACGAAGGGAGAGTGGCATGGAGGAATTTGATCGTCTCATCGGGATATTTGAAAGACTGAGAGCCCCGGGGGGATGTCCATGGGATGCCGAACAAGATCATAAGAGCATCTCCCGGAGTGCCATTGAGGAGGCTTACGAGCTTTACGAAGCGATACATAACGAGGACGTCGAGCATATGCGGGAAGAACTTGGGGATATCCTCCTGCAGGTCGTTTTCCATAGCATCATAGCAAGAGATCTGGGTGAATTTACCCTTAAAGATGTCATCAACGGTCTTGCCGAAAAGTTAATCTCCAGACACCCCCATGTTTTCGGAGATGCCCGCCTTAATTCTTCCCGTGAAGTCATCAGAAACTGGGAGATATTGAAAAAGGGCGAGAAGGGCAAGGTTAAGCGCAAGTCTCTTCTTGACGGCATTCCCAAGGCTCAGCCATCATTGCTGACCGCGAGGAAGATCCAATCAGTGGCTTCCCGGGTAGGGTTTGACTGGAAGAACGTTAAAGGGATAATCGATAAAATCAGGGAAGAGATCAACGAACTCACCGAAGCATTGAATAATGCAAATCATGACGCCATAGAAGAAGAGATAGGTGATCTGATTTTCAGTGCCGTTAACCTGGCTCGATTATGCAAGGTTGATCCTGAATCGGCACTGAGAAGAACAAATCGAAAATTCAGGAAGAGATTCACAGCCATTGAAGATGAGGCCAGGAAGAGAGGCATTGAACTCAATGAGATGTCGCTCGAAGAAATGGATTCAATCTGGGAAGCGGCAAAGAACAAGAGCCCGGAGAGTGGATGAGGATAAGGTGGCCACAAACGTGCTGTTGCCTTTATTTGTTTAAGTTTGTTCATGAAAAGATCTGATATTGTAGCTATACCTCTATTTTGCATACTGACAACGAGTGATGATAGTGTTAAAATAATTTAAAAGATATCCTAAAAAAAGGTGAGTAAGATAGTATGTGGAACTTCATGAAAGCTCAGCTTAGGGGCATACTGACAATACTGCTTTTCATTATCGATACCTTCCTGGTGACGGTGCCTTTTTATACGGTAGTTATATTCAAGTGTATTATTCCCGTTCAGACGTGGAGAAATTATTGCTCATGGCTTCTGCATCGTATCGCTGATATCTGGCTCTATTTTCTCAATCTTCCTCAGTCCATGACGAGAAAGACCAGATGGGTCATCAAGGGAATGGAGACATTGAATGTCAGCAAATCATGTCTGCTCATGGTCAACCACCAGTCTTGGGTCGACATCATGGTGCTTGTCAGGCTCTTTTTCTGGAAGATACCCGATTTCAAGTTCTTCGTGAAAAAAGAACTCCTGTGGCTCCCCATTGTCGGGCAGGCATTCTGGGCCGTGGACTTTCCTGTAGTAAAAAGGTATTCGCAGGCACTCTTGAAGATGAATCCCCACCTCAAGGGTGAGGATCTAGAGATAACCAAGAAGGCATGTGAAAAATTCAGGAACATGCCGGTTTCCGTGTTCAACTTTGTTGAAGGAACACGTTTCCGGGTTGAAAAGCACTTGATGCAGCATTCTCCTTTCAAGCATCTTCTCAGGCCCAAGGCCGGCGGTACGGCACTGGTACTCGGCGCCATGGGGGAGAAGATCCAGAGTATCCTGAATGTCACCATAGTGTATCCTAAGGGGGTTAAGAACTTCTGGGATTACCTGTGCGGAAAGGTTGGTGAGATAAGGGTCCATGTGGAGCAGTTACCGGTCACTCGAGATCTGCTGGGAGACTATTTCAATGATCCTCACTACCGTGAGCACTTCCAGGTGTGGCTGAACAACCTGTGGAAGGAGAAAGACAGACTTATTGACGAAATGCTCCAGTGGGAGTCGGCTAAAGCATAGAGAGGATCATCGATCCGCAGGTCATTTATGATGGAACGTTCATGAGCAGTCTGAAATTATCTACATTGTAACCTTTGTGTCCTGATTTAATGATCCTCACCTTGCCTTTGGGAATCAGCCCCTTGAACTTCTCCAGATCTTCGGTCTTCACGATTACTGCAGCCGGGTTCCCTGGTATTGAAAGGAAGCGAACCACCTCCTGTGGGGAATTAAGTATGGGAAAAGGCCGGTTGAGATAGAAGGTGAATGCGCCGACATATTTTTCCTCATTGAATGCGAGAGCTATTTTCCTGTTGTCATACGTTTCCAACTTCACCAATTCAGCAAAAGGCTTCAAGGTGCGCTGATAGTCATATACCGGCATCACGACGGAAATTATCAAGATGAGAAATACCGCACAGGCAGCCGGGAATAATAGAACACTCTGGCTGGGCTTCGCATCCTTATAAATCTTGTACAATTTAAATATGGTGTATACCTCGAGCGGCATCATCACTAGGCAAAGAAAGAGAGAGAAGTGTGAATGCATGCTGCCGGGTATTTTTACGATGTTCACTCCTCCGAGGTAGTACTCGAAAAATGAGGACGGCATGAAGTACAGGAC
>DATKLV010000287.1:0-7066 GCA_035542255.1 Desulfomonilia bacterium
TCTTGTCCCTGGGATACCTGATGGCCGCGGGCCTGTGGAGGCTCAGGCTGTGCTCGAGCATCTTCTCGAGCATGATCTGGTCCCTGGGCACCATGATGATGAGGTTGGGAATGCTTCTCAAGTAGGCGAGGTCAAAGGTGCCGTGATGCGTCGGTCCGTCGGGACCCACCAGACCTGCGCGGTCGATGGCGAAGATGACCGGAGCATTCTGTAGGGCCACATCGTGGATGATGGAGTCGAAGCCTCGCTGAAGAAAGGTGGAATAGATGGCCAGCACGGGTCTCAGGCCGTATAGGGACATGGCCGCTGCCATGGTGACTGCATGCCCTTCCGCAATGCCGACATCATAGAACCTTTCGGGGAACCTCCTGGCGAACTCCTTGAGCCCCGTACCCGTGGTCATGGCCGCACTGAGGCCGATGATCCGGGGATCCCTCTCGGCGAGCTGGATGAGCGCGTTGCCGAAAACGTCGGAATAGGTAGTCTCGGTCTGAGCTTTCGGGCCGTCACCGTTGTCCAGGTCGAATTTCCCCACGCCGTGGTAGTGCTCAGGGTCCTTCACCGCAGGATGGTATCCGCGGCCTTTTTGGGTGATCACATGGAGCAGGATGGGCTCATCCATGGCGGCGATGTTCTGGAATGCCTCCACGAGGTGAGCCATGTTATGCCCGTCGATGGGACCGACATACCTGAAGCCCATCTCCTCAAAGAGCAGTCCCTCGGTCACCGCGCCCTTGAGGTTTCCCTCGATGAGTTTGGCTGCCTTGTAGATCGTGTTGCCGCCAACAGGTATGAGCTTGAGGGTCTGCTTGATACCCTCTTTTACATCCCTCACCCGCTTTGAGGTCATTATCCTGCTCAGGTAGTCCGCAATGGCACCGACACGCTTTGAAATGAACATGGTATTGTCGTTCAACACGACGATAAGGTTCTGTTTCCTCATGCCTACGAAGTTCAACCCTTCAAAGGTGAGCCCGTTGGAAAGGGATCCATCCCCGATCACTGCGATGACGCGGTTTTTGCTCTCGGCCTTGGCCATTGTCTCGCAGATACCGCTGGCCGCGGGCAGGGCGTTTCCCGTATGGCCCGATATGAATGGATCATAGGGGCTCTCGGCAGGGTTTATGAACGGGCACATGCCCCCGTGCTGCCTGAGGGTGGAGAAGGCCTCCCTCCTGCCGGTGATGATCTTGTGGGTGTATCCCTGATGACCAACGTCCCACAGGATCTTGTCCTTGGGAGAGTTGAAGACATAGTGCATGGCAAGGGTAAGCTCCACGGTCCCGAGGCTCGATGCCAGGTGGCCACCGGTACGGCTCACGCTCTCTATGATGAATTCCCTGATCTCATGGGCCAGCGATTCGAGCTGGCCTGTGCTGAGCCGCTTCAGGTCTTCGGGTGTCGAAATATTTTCAAGGATTCCCATGGTCACATAACCCGTTTGAGCATCCACAAGGCGAGCTCCTTGAGGGTATCTGATTGATGGTCCTTTATTACATCGAGCACTTTTATGGCCTTTTGTGTGGCGGATTGCGCCCATGCTCGCGCCGCATCGACGCCGAGGGCCTTCACTACGGTCGCCTTGCTCTGGAGCAGGTCTTTACCCGCGCTCTTGCCCAGGGTTTCTTTATCCGATGTCACATCCAGGATGTCGTCAATGGCCTGGAACGCCAGCCCCAGGTGCGTTCCGAAACGGGCCAGAGACCGGGTCAGGCAGATATCGTCACAGGCCACCCTTGCGCCTGCATACATGCACAGCTCGAAGAGACGCGACGTTTTCCTTGTGTAGATATCCTCGATCTTTGCGAGCTCCAGATCCTTGCCCTCTGCCATGACGTCTTCATATTCTCCCTGGACCAGCCCGGATGTGCCGCAGACATCGGCCATGGCGGTGCACAGATCCACTTTTACCTGGGGAGGATACGGGTATGCGCAGATGAGGGACAGGGCCTGGAAGATGAGCGCATCTCCCGCCAGGATGGCTGTGGCCTCGCCGAATTTCTTGTGGCATGTTGGCATGCCCCTCCTGAGGTCGTCATTGTCTAGTGCCGGGAGGTCGTCATGGATGAGGCTGAAGGTATGGATCATCTCGATGGCAAGACCCACAGGCAGTGCGGATATGTCATTTCCCCCGGCCGCTTCGCATGCTAGCATGGTAAGAATGGGTCTTATCCTCTTGCCGCCCGCCCTTAGGCTGTAGGAGAAGGCCTCAAAAATACCCGAGCCGCTCTGTGCATCCTTCAAATAGCCCGCAAGGTATTCATCAAAGATCGCCTTCTTGGTTGTGATCAATCCGCTGATATCCACGGCTGTTTCCCCTTAAGAGGCAATAGCACGGCCCAAAGCAATCTTCAACAGGGTAAAAAAATGATTTAAAAGGCCTCGGGTGTCTATGGTTGCAAGAGCTCCCGGTAGAGCTTCATGATGGTGTTCACATAGACGTCGCTGTGGTTGTACAACCATATGGCCGTGCGGTTGTTCTTTTCTGTACCATTTTCCCTCCAGCCTGATTTCTTGAGGAGGTTAGCCGTGCTCGCCATGGCATCGAATAGGTCAAAGGGGTTCTTTTCCCCGTTGCCGTCGCCGTCGACCCCCCATTTCCTGAATGTGGAAGGGATGAACTGTGCCGGACCCAGGGCACCTCCAAAAGAGCCTCTCATCTCGAGGGGGTCCGCCTTGATCTCGTCGGCCAGCAGGATCAGATTGTAGAGCTCTTCTGCAGCCCACTTTCCGCGGGCTAAAGTCTTTTTTATTCCCTCCTTGTCGTCCAGAAGCGGCTCGCCGGGGCCCCTTGCTTCCCTGAGCAAAGCCAGGACATCAGGGTCGGACAAGAGGGCGATATTTGCATAGACACGGAATGCATAGTACTTTTGAGGATAGGTCCCGATCCTTGTTTCTAAGATGAGTATTGCGGTGATGATCTCCGGGGAGACCTCATACTTCTCCTTTATCATCTTGAAAATGTCCCGGTTATCACGGATAAAGGCCTTGCCTTTGATGACATATTTCTTGTTGTATTCCAGGAATTCCGGATGTTTTGAAGGGCCTTTCGGCCTGGCGAAGTCGATGTTTCTCTCGATGAAATCACTGTCGAATATCATCCGCGGATCATTGATTAAGGAATGCACACGTTCCCTGTCGAGCCCCTTATCCACCAGGAGATCCTCTACGTAGCCTCTCGTGCAGGCGTCATTGGAAAGTTCAGGGATCGGCTGTGTCGCAGGCGAAATGACCGGTTCAACCGATGGCCCTCTATGGGCGCACGAGCACACAAGACCAATGACCGTGATTATGATCGTGATGATAAGATATCCGGGTGCCTTCATCGTGTGGGATGGTATATTGCGCATGATGGTTTTTCAAGTAAATATACATCTGGCGGGCATGAGACATTGCCTGCTTGCCGAACCAATGCCCGTCTTGACTTTGGGTGCCCGTGCGTCATACAACCATTTCCATGAAGAGAATCCTTATAGCCAACAGGGGCGAGGTGGTCTTGAGGGTGATCAGGACGGCCCGGGAGATGGGGCTTGAAACCATTGTGGTCTACTCCGAGGCCGATAAGGACATGGAATACCTGAGCTTTGCGGATGAGGCTGTAAAGATCGGCCCCGAGCAGCCGTCCAGGAGCTATCTCAATATCGATGCCATCATCTCGGCGGCGCTCGCCTGGAAGGCCAACGCCATCCACCCCGGCTACGGGTTCCTTTCGGAAAACCCCCAGTTCGCCTTTCTCTGCGAGGAGAACGGCATCGAGTTCATCGGTCCCACGAGCGCTACACTGAGGACGATCGGCAACAAGTCGCGGACCAAGGAGGTGGCCAGGTCTCTGGGCATACCCACCATACCGGGCTCTTATGGCGTGGTGGCAAACATAAACCAGACCATTATTCTGGCCCAGGACCTGGGTTTCCCCGTGATCCTCAAGTCTCTCTACGGAGGCGGCGGCCGTGGGATGAAGGTCGCCTTCAACGATGAACAGCTGAGACAGCATTTTGCAAGCGTAAGCAGCGAGGCAAGTGCGGCGTTCGGCCGCAACGAGGTCTATATCGAGCACTATATTGCATCTCCCCGCCATCTGGAGGTTCAGATACTGGCTGATTCATATGGAAACATAAGGGTGTTGAGCGACCGTGAGTGCTCCATCCAGAGGCGGCACCAGAAGATCATCGAAGAGGCGCCCATTCCTAATATCGATGACGACATCAGGAACAGCCTCTGGGAATGGTCGAGGCAGATCATCCAGTCCATAGGGTTCAAGGGCCTCGGGACCGTGGAGTTCCTCATGGACCAGGAAGGGAAGATCTATTTCCTCGAGATAAACGGCAGGCTCCAGGTGGAGCACCCGGTAACGGAGATGATCACCGGCATGGACATGATTCGAGAGCAGATCCTGATCGCTGCAGGCGCCCGCATAGATCCCGACACGGTGTCCACCGCGGGGCATGCCATCGAGTGCCGGATCAATGCCGAGAACGCCTCCAAGAATTTCATGCCCACCACCGGCACCATAACGAAACTGCGGCTGCCGAGCGGTCCCGGCACCCGTGTGGACACCCATCTCTTCACCGGATGCATCGTGACCCCGTATTACGACCCTCTGCTTGTGAAGCTCATCGCCCACCACACGACCCGTGACGGGGCGCTCAGACGTATGGGCAGAATGCTCGACGAGACAATAGTCGAAGGACTCACCACCAACAAAGATCTCCTCTACAAGCTCCTCAACCATGAACGCTTCCTTTCGGGCAACGGAGACACCTCGCTGGTGACGCAATTGCTGAGCAAGTGAAAAGCTCTGTACGATAGTCGGAAAGGATCTCTTCCCGAACTCATAACAAACGAAAGGCGGCGATTTTCATCGCCGCCTCCGGGTAATGGTATTCTTATGGTCCTTACGTACGCCCTTGAGCAGAGGCTCTAGCTGATAAAGAGCATCTCCCAGTACTGTGGTATGGGCCAGCATTCATTATCAACATAATGCTCGAGGGAGTCGACCTTCTCCCTCAGGTCAGCCATGGTCTTCTTGACCTCGTCACAGATGTAAACCGCCTTCTTCTCCTCTGACCCAATGGAGTTCGCCTTGTCGAGCTTAACCTTGAGCTCAATAACCAGTCTCTGGGTATCTCCGACCAGCCCGGTTATTACCTTGAGGAGCCCTTTTTGAGGCTTGAGCTCTTTGCCGTCTCCGATGACATCCATCACTGATTTGACGGACTGAGCAATGGTCTTCTGATAAGTAACGGCCGCCGGGATGATCTGGTTCTGCACCATATTGGAGAGCGTCACGGCCTCGATGTCGACCTCCTTGATGTATTTTTCGAGGCGGACATGGTAACGTGACTTCAGCTCCTCAGGGGTAAGCACCCCGTACTTCTTGAAGAGCTTGATGGCCTTGTCGGTCTTGAGGTCTTTCAGCGATTCGGGGCTGGTCTTCTTGTTCGGAAGCCCTCTCTTCTCGGCTTCGACCTCCCATTCCCTGATGTAGTTGTCACCCATGTAGAGGATGGCCTTGTTGGCCTTAATTTCTTCCTTCACCACATCCAGCGCAGCCTGATCGACATTTCCGCCCTTTGCTTTTGCCTTGATCTTGTCGGCAAGCGTGTCGATGCAATCGGCAACGATTGTGTTGAGCACGGTGGCCGGGAAAGAAATGGACTGCGATGATCCGACTGCCCTGAATTCGAACTTGTTTCCGGTGAATGCAAAGGGCGATGTCCTGTTACGGTCTGTGCTGTCCTTGCTCAAGACCGGCAGCTTGGAGATCCCGAGGTCTATGATCGCTGCGTCCGTGGCCTTGGTGATCTTGCCCTTTTCGATATTATCCAGGATCAGGGTCAGCTGGTCGCCCAGGAATACCGAGATGATGGCAGGTGGCGCTTCATTCGCCCCGAGTCTGTGGTCGTTGCCGGCTGATGCAACGGATGCCCTGAGCAGGTCGGCATGGACATTGACGGCCTTGATCGTGGCCATCAGGAACACGAGGAACTGGATATTGTCATGGGGTGTATTGCCGGGGTTGAGCAGATTGTTGCCCAGGTCGTCGGAAAGAGACCAGTTCACGTGTTTCCCTGATCCGTTGATCCCTGCAAAGGGTTTTTCATGGAGGAGCAGTCTGAGCTTATGGGACACAGCAACGCGCTTCATCGTATCCATCACGAGCTGGTTGTGGTCCGCTGCCAGGTTTGCCTCTTCGAAGATAGGGGCGATTTCGAACTGGCTGGGGGCTACCTCGTTATGCCTGGTCTTTGCAGGGATGCCGAGCTTGTAGAGCTCTTCCTCCACATCGTGCATGTAAGACAGGATCCTTTCCTTGATGCTGCCGAAATACTGGTCTTCCAGCTGCTGGCCTTTGGGCGGTGCTGCGCCGATAAGGGTCCTGCCACTCAGGACCAGGTCCTGCCTCTTGTTGTAGTAATCCTGGTCGATGAGGAAATATTCCTGTTCGGGTCCGAGCGTTGCAAATACCTTTTTCGATTCCTTGTTGCCGAGGAGGCGCATCAGGTTGATGGCGCTCTTGTTGATGGCGCTGATGGATCTCAGGAGCGGGGTCTTTTTGTCGAGGGCCTCGCCTGTGTAGGAGATGAATATGGTCGGGATGCACAGCGTAGTGCCCAGGCCGTTCTTGATGATGAAGGCCGGGCTCGTGGGGTCCCATGCCGTGTAGCCGCGGGCTTCAAAGGTGGACCGTAATCCCCCGCTCGGGAAGCTCGAGGCATCGGGTTCGCCCTGGATGAGCTGTTTGCCGGAAAACCTCTCGATGATGTCGCCTGTATCCGTGAACTCGATGAATGAATCGTGCTTTTCCGCAGTGGCCCCGGTCATCGGCTGGAACCAGTGGCAGTAGTGCGTGGCGCCTTTATCAATGGCCCATTCCTTTATTGCATGGGCGACGGAGTTGGCTGTGTCGATATCGAGCTTCCGCCCTTCATGGATGATCTCGATGATGCCCTTGTAGACATCCTTGGGCAGTTTTTCCATCATAACCTTTGTGCTGAAGATGTCTTCGCCGAAATACTGCGATACCTGTATCTCTTTTTCCTTTTCAATAGAATAGCTTCTCTCC
>DATKLV010000288.1:0-16667 GCA_035542255.1 Desulfomonilia bacterium
AGCCGGACAGCCAGGACATCTGCTTCATCCCTGCAGGAGGTGTCGGGGAATTCCTCAAGGAGAGCATAGAGGAGCTGCCGGGTGACATCGTAGACCGCAGGGGCAAGGTCATCGGACGTCACAGGGGCATATCCTTATATACCGTGGGGCAGCGCAGCGGGCTCGGGATCAGCGCGGGAAAGCCCCAGTATGTGCTCGGTCTGGATGGTCCCGGAAACAGGGTAATGGTCGGGGACAGGAGATTTCTCTCGGCAAAGGGGCTCATGGCGGATACCGTGAATATCCTCGTCGATGAGCTGCCTGAAAGGGCATCAGGGAAGATACGTTATGCGCACGCTGCAGCACCATGCACGATCGGGCTGGAAGATGGAGAGATGCGGGTGGTCTTCGACGAGCCCCAGGAGGCCATTACACCGGGGCAGACCGTTGCCCTTTATGATAGAGGCATCGTCCTGGCATCCGGCATCATCAAAAAGATCATCCCGCGGGAATGACAAGGGTGGTGTGCTGCTGTGAGTGATCTCGAGAAACTGGAAAAGCTCAAGAGCCTTATCGGATCATGGGGAGGGTGCGCCGTGGCCTTCTCCGGGGGGGTGGACAGCACCCTGCTCCTCACCGTGGCCCATGAAATGCTGGGGGAGAGGTGTCTTGCCGTGATAGCCGTCTCTTCCACATATCCGCGCAGGGAGTATGCCTCGGCCGTCGAGTGGGTGAAATCGAAAGGCATTCCATACGTCACCATCATTTCCGAGGAGCTATATATACCCGGCTTTTCCGAAAACCCGCCGGATCGGTGCTACTACTGCAAGAAGGAGCTGTTCGGAAAGATCCGGGAAGAGGCGGAGCGGTTCGGTGTAACCGTGGTGGCAGACGGCACGAACTTTGACGACACGACCGATTTCCGGCCGGGCATGAAGGCTGCCGGCGAGCTCGGCGTACTGAGCCCGCTCAGGGAATGCTGTCTCACCAAGGATGACATCCGGCTCATATCCCGCGAGATATACCGTCTGCCCACAGCTGACAAGCAGCCCATGGCCTGCATGGCATCCCGCATACCCTACGGGTCCGATATCACTGCGGAGAAGCTCAGGCAGGTCGAGGACATGGAGGACTATCTTGCGCTGAAAGGATTCAAGACCTACCGGGCCAGGCATCACGGGGTCCTGCTCAGGCTCGAGCTGGGCAGGGAAGAGATGGAGATACTCAGGCAGGGCTCACTCGCTTCCGAGGTCGTAGAGTTCGCAAAACGCCTAGGTTTTGTGTACGTGACCATGGACTTGGAAGGCTTCCGGTCCGGCAGCATGAACGAGATGCTCATGAAAAAAGTGCACAATGCGCACGGATGAAGTGCAGCGGCCACACGCACTATCGAGTCTTGCCCGCGAAGATGTCCTGTTCCTTCTGATGATTGACTCATAGTGTATCTCTTTCATACACGTATATTACCAAAAATGTATAACAAAGAGACACCCTGCTTCGGTTTCGTCTTCGCCATTTCCTTATGAAAGTCTCAACAGAGAGCAAATCCTACATTATCTTTACTGGTTAAATGAAACACTACCGGTTTGGCATACCCATTGCTTTAGAGAAGCTTGAATGGAACGATCGGTAACATGAAAAAGAGATAAACCATCATCATACAACCCTAATCTATACCTCCTCTTGGGATGGCGGTTCATTGCCCTAATCACGCCATCCCCTTTTTTTATGTATGATCCCCGCAAGACCCCAAGCTGTTCCAGGGAGACTTCCTGAAAGAGGACCTGTATGACCCTGGTGTATGGAGGAACGGGCACGGTTGAAAGAAGAGCACTTTTCTATCCTGGCGAGCATTGTCGATTACTATTAATCCGAAAGGGATTACCAGAAGGCGATCGACTACTGCCTTTAATTTAGATGTGATGAGCAAATTGCAAAAGTCACAATGTGCGATAATTTCCCAAAAAGCGATATAAGTTATTGAAAAGGAGTGTAAAAGAAGAAACCTACAAGGAAGGGATGGAGGGAAGTGCCTCGTTGGGTATTCGTGAACGAAGATGGAGACTTCATCAACTACCACAACTTCTTGCCTCGTTTATGGAACAAGGCAACAAGCAATGCAAAAATCCGCAAGCCAGACGCAAATCTTGGGGATGGAGTGCAATCGGAAAGTCTGGAAAAGATGGAGGCGGCAACCGGATTTGAACCGGTGAGTAACGGTTTTGCAGACCGTCGCCTTACCACTTGGCTATGCCGCCATGTCTCTGGAAGAGAGCCCATTAGGTATACCGGGGAGAGCCGTGAAAAGTCAAGACTCAGTATGGTCGGTAACCCCTGACCTGCCGGCCATGATCATTTTATAATGATCAATCACGTACTCCCTGAAATCAAGTCCTTCCCTGATAATTCTTCTCATGTCCGTGCGCTTGAGCCATCTGCTGTAGAGCCAGAACCACTGGTCAGGGTACATTCTCACTACGGAAGAAACCCAGGACTGCATGAAATCACTCAGGCCCTGGACCGCCTCCTGGCCTATGCCGAAGGAAGCCGCATCCACGGCCTTTGTGAAGCGGATGCAGTAGCCGTCCCTCTGTTTCACGATATAGACCGGCAGTACCAGGGCGTTGCCTTTCACGGCGATGAAGGCGGGTGCCGGGTTCGTGGGAGCCGGCATGCCCAGGACATCGCACAGGAGCCCATCTTTTTCTTCGCCCCTGTTGTCCACTATTATTCCTATGGTCCTGCCCTTTTTCAACTCCCTGATGAGCATGAGGGCCTTCCCCTTAGGCGGCAGGATGGTGGCCCCGGAACGCGACCGTATATTGTCCACTATGGCTTCAAGCTTCGGGTCCTTCCGGACATCAGCCATGACGCAGAACTGGGTGCCTGTTACCCGCGGGATGTGGGAGAGGATCTCCCAGTTCCCGATATGGCCGGTGATCATCATGAGACCTCTGCCGCTGGCCAGGGCCTCTTCGAGGTTCTCCTTCCCCTCTACCCGGAGCTTTTTCCTGATCTGTTCGTCGCTCAGGTAGGCATAACGCACGGCATCCACCAGGATATCAGCCTGGTTCATGAATACCTTGAGCACATGGAGCCGGGCGGTCCCGATGCACAGTCCTGCTCGCATCTGGACGGCTGCGACCTTCCGGTGGTAAGGATCCACGAGGAAGGCGAGCGCGGCAAGAAACCGGAACAGGGCAGTGACAATGGGATAGGGCAGGAACCTGATGAGGGCTATGATGGAAAGCGTTGCCCAATACCTGATTCCCTGGATGATCAGCGGGGGTGTTCTCATGTCTTGGGCTTCCGCGATCTTATCTGCCCGGCATTGGCGAGCACGAAGTTCTTGAAGCCTTCGGCTGTCTTGATTTTTTTGAAGTTCTTGCGGCGTATCCACCTGCTGTGCATCCAGAACCACTGGTCCGGGTACTGCTTCACGACTGATGCCACAAAAGACTGCATGAAGTCGCTCAGGCGCTGGATCCCGTCTTCACCTTCTCCATAATCTGCGCTATCCACGGCCTTCTCGATACAGATGCGGTGGACCCCATGTTGTTTTACCGTATAGACCGGCAGGGCCAGTGCATTCCCCTTGATGGTGATGAATGCATATGCGGGGTTTGTAATGGCCGGCAGACCGAAGATGTCGCACAGAAGCCCGTCCTTTGGTTTTCCCCTCTGGTCCACTATCATGCCTATGGGCTTGCCCTTTCTCAGTTCCTTGATGAGCATGAGTGCCATGCCCTTGGGGGGCAGGATGGTGGCGCCGGAGCGTGACCGCAGATCGTTGATGATGGTGTCGAGCCGAGCGTCCTTGCGCAGGTCGGCCATGATGCAGAACTGAGTGTCCACCAGCCTGGGAAAGTTCGACAGGATCTCCCAGTTTCCGATGTGACCGGTGAACATCATGAGACCCCGTCCTGTGGCCAGGGCCTCCTCCAGGTACTCTTTACCCTCCACGATGATTTTTGATCTGATTTGTGCATCGCTCATGTAGGCATATTTTATCGCGTCCACCAGGATCTCCCCCTGATTCATGAAGACCTTTAATACGAGACTTAGAGGGATTTCGAAACCGAGAGCGGCCTGCATCTGGATCTTCACGATCTTGCGTCTCAGGGGCATGAAGGCCCAGACAAGGATCATGATTGACCTGCCCAGGGCCGTGGCGACAGGATACGGCATGGACCTGATGAGCCTTATCATGCCTAAGGTGCCCCAGTACTGGGATGCGCTCGAGATCCTTTCCAGGGGTTTCATCCGGCCATGTCCCCGCATATCCAATGTACGGCATCACATATATCGTGAGTTATATAATCGGTGTTGCTTTTCACGCCCGTTTCATCATCGGTGCTGATAAGAATCCCCTTTCCGCCCACACGATGGATGGTTTCTATGTCGTCGATGGGCTTGTCCCCTACCAGGTAACAGCGCTTCAGATCAAGCCCGAATTCTTCCGCCGCCTTGAGCAGGAGCCCAGGTTCGGGCTTGCGGCAGGAGCATGTCTTCCGGTACGCGTCAACGATACCTTCAGGATGGTGGGGGCAGTAGTAGACGGCATCGATCCCGGCTCCCTGGCCTGCGAAAAGGGCCATGAGCCTGTCGTGGATGGCATGCAGGGTGACCTCGCTGAAGTAACCGCGTGCAATGCCCGACTGGTTCGTGACGATGATCACCTTTATGCCTGCATTATTGAGCGATCGTACTGCTTCTATCGCGCCCGGTAGGATATCGATACCGTCGGGGTCGCTCAGATAACCCTTATCCCTGATGAGCGTGCCGTCCCGATCAAAGAATACGGCTGTGCCCTGCCATGTGCTCGATTTCATCCAATATACCTTCCAGTCCCGTCATCTCGATACCCGCTTTAACAACAAAAATCCTCTTTTCGAGCCCGGCAAACCATTTTGGATCGATCTTCACCAGGTCCTTCTCTGTGGTCAGTATCAGGTCAGAACCCGATGCGTGGTCCATGATCTCTCTGACATCGGCCATGCTGTAGCGGTGATGGTCTTTGTATGCGAGCCGCTCCACCTGGGCGCCCAAGCCTTCGAGCCCGGCAAAGAAATGCTCAGGTCTCCCGATGGCACAGAACGCCAGGACCCGCTTCCCCTTGATCAGCTCAAGACCTGCCTCTTCTCCCTGGAGATCCACAAATGACATGGGCTTCAGGTCCGCCTTGAGCCTGCTGCAGAGTGATCCCTTCATCGCCACGATGACGTCTGCGCGCCTGAGCGATGCGGCCGGCTCACGGAGCATGCCCGCCGGAAGGAGCTTCTCGCGGGTTATGTCCCTGCTCACCAGGACAATGTCCATGTCCCGTCGGAGCCTGCGGTGCTGGAATCCGTCATCAAGGATTATGATATCGCTGCCGAGATGGACGTGCGCAAAGAGAGCTCCCTTGACCCTGTCGGGGCTCTTGATGACGGGAAGATCCACTAGCCGTGCCATGAGCAGGGCTTCGTCCCCGACCTCTTCGATGAGGTGGTTGGGTGCGACGCGCACCGGGCCTTTAAGCGTGCCCTTGTATCCGCGCGTTACGATGGCTGTCTTGAGGCCTCTCCGGGAAAGCCCTTCCGCCAGCGCCATGGTGAAGGGCGTCTTGCCCGTTCCGCCCGCCTCGATGTTGCCTACGCTCACCACGAGGAGGGGCGCCCTGTATGACTTCAGGACGCCCGAATCGTACAGGATATTGCGGACCTTGACCCCTGCGCCGTAGATGAGCGACAGGAGATCATACAGTGCCGAACTGGAGTGCATAGAGCCTCGCATAGTGTCCGTTGTTCTTGAGGAGGTCGTCGTGGGTCCCCTTCTCCACGATTCTGCCCTTGCTGAGCACGATGATCTCGTCCGCGCCCACGATGGTGGAGAGGCGGTGGGCGATTACGAGGGTGGTCCTCCCTTTCATGAGCCGGTCCAGTGCGGCCTGGACCTCGCGCTCGGATTCCGTGTCCAGGGCGGATGTCGCTTCGTCAAGGATGAGTATCGGAGCGTTCTTGATGATGGCCCTGGCAATGCAGATCCTCTGCTTCTGGCCGCCGGAGAGCCTGACCCCGCTCTCTCCAACAATGGTGTCGTACCCGTTCTTCTGCGCCATGATGAAATCGTGGGCGTTGGCCGCCTTCGCCGCTTCCATGATGTCATCGATGGACGAGCGCTGGGTCCCGTAGGCGATGTTGGCCTTTATGGTGTCGTTGAACAGGATCATCTCCTGGGTCACCATGGCGATGTTTTCCCTGAGCGATGCGAGAGTGACCTCCCGGATATCGATCCCGCCGACCAGGATCTGGCCGTTGCTGACATCGAAGAACCGAGGCAGGAGGTTGGCCATGGTCGACTTGCCAGACCCTGACTCGCCCACCAGGGCGATCTGCTTGCCTCTTTCAGCCCTCAGGTTGATCCCTTCCAGGGCGTACTGGCCGTCTCCTGTGTAGCTGAACCAAACGTCCCTGAACTCGAAGTCGCCGTTCACCCTGGGGAGAACCTTCGCATCCGGCTTTTCCTTGATCTCGGGCTTGGTGTCGAGGAGGTCGAAGATCCTGCCCGCAGCCGCTGTGCCTTCCTGGATCTCTATGTTCACCTTGTTGAGCTTGCGGATGGGCGCGTAGAGCATGGACAGGGCCGTGATGAAAGACATGAACTCGCCTGCGGTCATCACCCCGTGGATGACCTTCAGGCCCCCGTACCAGAGGAGGAACGCGGTGCCGAGTCCGCCTATGAGCTCCATGAGCGGTCCTGAAAGGGCCCTCATCTTGATCCTCTTCATCCAGTTCGTGTAGTAGTTCCTGTTCTCGTCGGAGAAGCGCTGTTTCTCGTACTCCTCCATGTTGTAGGCCTTGACGATCCTGATCCCGCTGATTCCCTCGTCCAGGATGCTCATGACATTGCCCATCACCTTCATGCTCCTGATGGAATAGCGCTTGAGCCTCTGGCCGAACTTGTTTATGGGGTAGATGACCATGGGGAACACCAGCATGGCGATGATTGCGAGACGCCAGTCGCGCCAGAACACCGCCACGATGAGCCCGAGCAGCGTGAGTGACTGGCGGATGAACTCGGTGACCGACTCGGTGACCGAGAGCTGCACCATGTTCACGTCGTTCGTGATCCTGCTGATCAGGATGCCTGTGGGGGTGCGGATGAAGTAGGGCATGGACAAGGTCTGTATGTGGGCGTACAGCTCGTCCCTCAGAGTCAGGATGACCCTCTGGCCGATGTCGTTCATGATGTAGAAGCTGAAGTAGTCGCAGACCGTCTTGGCGAGGTAGATGGTGATGACGGCCATGGCGATGAGATGGAGCATCACGAGGTTTCTGGCAATGAAGATGTCATCCATGACGTTCTTGACGAGCAGTGCGATGGCGGGCATGCACCCGGCGATGATCAGGGAGAGTACGAGCGAGAGCAACAGTTTGTACCGATAAGGTGCGATATAACGAAGCAGCCTGCGGTAGGTGCCGATACTTATCATGTACGCTCCATAATTTCCTGCGACCATGCCGCCATATTCTCTGATGCCTTCATGTCTCCCAGCGACTGCTTAAGCTCATTAAATGCCCTCTGGGCCGCTTCGAACAGAGATCTCTCCTCCACGTACAGGAGGATGGTCCGGGCGAGGTCTTCCGGGGTGAGGTCGTGCTGGATAAGCTCGGGCACTATGGTTTTTCGTGCGATGATGTTGGGCATGCCTATGTTCTTGATCTTAATGAAGGCCTTTGCAAGGGTATAGTTCAAAGCGGATGTCTTGTAACAGATAACCTCGGGTATGCCGAGAAGAGCCATCTCCAGCGAGGATGTCCCTGATTTGACCATGGCGAGATCCACTTCGGGCAGGCCGCGTTCAAGCCGGACATTCCCGTCCACCCGAGGCTTGATGAATTCCTCATCGATCCCCGGGGCCACGGGGAGATGCCAGGACAGATCGGGGTGTCTCTCCTCTATGCGGCGTTTTGAGGCCAGCATCACGGGTAGGATTTTCTCGATCTCATGGCGCCTGCTTCCCGGCATGATGCCTATACGTTTCGGTGGCCATGAGGCAATCCGAGAGAGGTCCGTCTCCTCCAGGAAGGGGTGACCCACATATCGTGCGTTGACGCCGTATGTTTTGAAGAATTGTTCCTCGAAGGGAAAGATGACAGCCATGCCGTCGGTGATCCTTGCGAGAGTCCGAGCACGGTAAGTCCTCCATGCCCAGGCCTGGGGTGCGATATAGTACAGCACGGGCAACCCCCTGCTTTTGGCATGCCCGGCAAGGCGCATGTTGAAGTCGGGCAGGTCCACCGGGATGAAGATGTCAGGCCTCCTTTCGTCCATGAGCCGTTTGAGGCCGTTTTGTACCTTGAGTATCCTCAATAGCTTCGGGAAGACATCGGTGAACCCCATGACCGAGATCTCGCCCATGGAAAAGGTGCATTCCATGCCGGCCCCGGCCATCTCAGGGCCGCCCATGCCGAAGATCTCGGAGCCGGGCATGATCTGCCTGACGGCACGGACGACATATGCAGCATGCCGGTCAGCGCTTGCCTCGCCGGCCACCATAAGGATTCTGCGTGTGGTCATTTTTCCGATACGATGTCGATATCCACCATGCCCACGAGTTCGACGTTTTCCATGGAGGCCAATTTCTGGGCGTGGAATCTTCCCAGATATCCCACACCGATGACTGCTACCCTGAGCTTCTTCACCTGGCGATTCCTCTGCGGGTGGATCGAAGGAAGGTCAGCAGACGATCTATCTCAGGGGCGTCCGGGAATTCCTGACCCAGCACGGACATGGCTTCCTTGAGGAGGAGTCCCTGCTTGAACAGGATGCGATAGGCTTTCCCGATACCGGTGATTTGTTCCTTGGTAAAACCGTTCCTCTTGAGCCCGATCGTGTTAACGCCGTAGAGGGTCGCCCTGTCGCCCGAGGCCTTCGCATAGGGGACGATATCCAGGCTCACCATGGAGCCTCCGCCCACGATGGCATAGGCACCTACGCGCGTGAACTGATGGATGGCCGAAAGACCGCCGATTATGGCATTGTCCTGGATCTCCACGTGGCCGGCCAGCGTCGCCAGGTTCCCCATGACCACATTGCTGCCGACTATGCAGTCATGGGCTACATGGCAATATGCCATGAAAAGGTTGTGATTGCCGATGACGGTCACCCCCCGGTCTTTCATGGTGCCCCTGTTCACGGTCACGAATTCACGGAACGTGTTGCCGTCCCCGATCTCGAGACGGGTTTCTTCACCCTTGTAGGAATGGTCCTGGGGAGGAGTTCCGATGCTGGCGTATCCGGTAAAGGTGCATCTTCTCCCGATGGTTGCGGGGCCTTCGATCATGCAGTGGGGGCCGACGCAGGTGTCCTCGCCGATCTCCACCTTTTCTCCCACGACCGCATAAGGTCCGATGGTCGTGGTTGGGGACACGATGGCCTTGTCCGATATACGGGCAGTCGGGTCAATCCTTGACAAGTTCCTCCACCTTTCTTTCCAGCTCGCGGACGCGTTTTAAAAGCTCAGGCAGGTCTTTGTAGACCTTCTGGACCCTGAGCCAGTGCCGGTGATCCATGGCCGGGAAGCCCGAGATCACCTTGCCGGCCGGGACATCAGAAGAGATGCCGGTACGGCCTGCCGCGGTTACACCATCACCGATGGTGATATGTCCCGCCACGCCGCACTGGCCTGCCAGCACCACGCCGCTCCCTATGCGGGCGCTGCCCGATATGCCCGTCTGTGCGACGATGATGCTGTGGTTACCCACCACAACGTTGTGGCCTATCTGGACGAGGTTGTCCATCTTCACGTCGGAACCGATCCGGGTGCTGGTGAGCGCAGCCCTGTCTATGGTGCAGTTGCTGCCTATTTCCACATAGTCACCCAGGATGACGATCCCCTTCTGGGGGACTTTGACATGGCTCCTGCCGTCCCAGGCAAAACCGAATCCGTCCGAGCCGATGACGACCCCTGCATGGATGATGCAGTGCTTCCCGATTATGCACCTGTCGTAAAGTACGACATTAGGATAGAGGACGGTATGCTCGCCGACCTCGGCTTCATCCCCGATGAAAACCCCGGGGTAGATGACGGCATTCTCGAAGATGTGCGCCCCGGCACCGATGTATACATGAGGATGTATGCAGGCGCTCTCGTGAATCTGCGCCTCCGGGTGGACATATGCCATCTTCGAGATCCCCGGTTTAACCTGCTTCTCGGGGTAGATGAGGTGAAGGACACGGGCGAAATAGAGATATGCATTATCGGCAATGATCTGGGTTATGGGAAGATCGAGTGCTTCCTGGACGATAACGGCCCCTGCCTTCGTGTCTTTTACCTGGCCGCGGTATCTGGGATTGGACAGAAATGATATGTCTCCGGCACCTGCCTGCTCAAGGGTGGATGCGCCGGAGATATCCCTGTCTTCACCCTGTAAAGAACCTCCGAGAAGCTCTACGAGCCTTGAAAGAAGCATGAGTTTTTCTACTTCGCCTTCGCTTTCTTTTCCTGGTTGTGTTTGTCGAATACACTTATGATCTGGCTCGTGATGTCGATCTTTTGAGTTGCATAGACAATAGCGGGATTCTGTTTGTCAAGCACCATGTCGATCCCGTTCTTTTCGCTGTATGCCTTGATGACCTCATCGAGCTCCTTGCTGAAAGGCTTCAGGAACTCCATTTCCTTCTGTCTGAGGCTGTCCTGAGCTTCCTTGACGGCCCGGTTGTAATCCTTGAGCTCTTTGTCGTACTTCGACTCCAGTTCTTCACGGGCCGAGGTGGACATAGTTGCGGACTTGGCCTGAAGCTGCTCGCTCATGGTCTTGAGCCTGTCCTGCTTCTTCTCGAGATCGGATGACTTCTGATCCTTCATGGCATTGAGCTGCTTGTACGCCTCCTTGCCGGCCTGCGATTCGTAAAGGATCTTCTGTGAGTCGATATAGGCGATCTTCGGGCCTTCGGCCGAGACGGTTCCGAACAGGACAAAGATCGAACAGACTGCAAAAACCGCTCCGATGATTCTTTTCATATGTGCTCCTCTTTATGAGTTCGTTCTCTATGGTTAGAAGAAAGCCCCAACGGAGAAATCCCACCGTGATGATGATTCATCCTCTTTGGGGTGAATTACCTTTGCATACTCCAATCTTAAAGGCCCCATGGGCGTCACCCACCTGATGCCGGCGCCATAGGACTTTTTCAGGTTTGTCAGGTCGATACGCCTTTCATACCCGTTACCTTCATCGTGGAAGATGACTCCGTAAAGTCCGGGAATAGGACCTAAGGGGAAGGTGGTTTCGATGTTCATTATCAACATGCGATCTCCCCCGAGAATATTACCCAGGCTGTCTCTCGGGCCGATCTGGCCGTACTTGAAGCCTCTTATGCTGTTCAAACCGCCCAGGATGAACCGCTCGTATTCAGGGACTTCGCTACCACGGACGGCGCTCACTGTACCCCATCTCAGTTTCAACATCAAGGCGAGATTGTCGCCCCATATGGGGAAGAATTTGGCAGCGGAGGCAGTGGTCCGGATGAAATGGAACGTGCCCCCGAGTCCGGCATACTGTAAGCTCGCACCCACGTCCGAACCTCGCGTGGGGCGGAAGTAATCGTTGGTCGTATTCCGGTCGAGGCTGTTGGTGATGCTGCTCGTTATCCCGCCCTGGATATCAGCTTTAGTCAATGAAGCCCTGTAGGTTTCATCGATATTGGTAAGCTCTCCGACATCGTCGTAGGAGTATATGATATAATGGCGGACCTTCTCGAAGAGCGGGTAACTGATCCTTATGTTGAATCCCTTGGATTTCTCGGTATAGTAGAGATAGTCCTTATCAGTGTCATAGAGAAGCGCACCGAGCGATATGGGGTGGTCGAAGAGCCAGGGATCCTCGAAGTCCAGGGTGTAGTTTTTCTTTTTCGGCCCGTATTCTATGCTTGCCTTGCTCTTGAGACCAAGCCCCATGAGGTTGATTTCGCTCAGACCCATGGTGGCCATGGGGCCGTCTTCAGTGGAGTAGGCGGCACCGAAGGAAAAGGAGCCGGTAGTCGTCTCTTCCACATCCACGAGCAGGGACATGTTTTCCTCGTCCTTGGGCACAGGGTCGATGTTCGTGGATTTAAAATATCCGAGCCTGTTCAGGTTGTCTTTGCTTTCCTTGATGGCGGTTGAAGAGAAGCGTCCTCCTTCATTGATCTCAATCTCTCGCCTGATCACCTTGTCCCTGGTCTTTGTGTTGCCCTTGATCTGAATTGATTCGATGTTTACAGGCTTTCCCTGGGTTATCTTGAAGTTGATCCCGACCTTTGTTTCGGCCTCTTCGGTGGTCTCGGGCTTGATCTGGACATAAGCGAACCCCTTGTCCATGTAAACATCCCGGACCCTCTCTATGGCCTGCTGGATCTTGCCCTTGCTCATGACATCGCCGGTTTTGATGCCGATCTTTTCGAGAAGTTTTTCCTTGGGCTCGATTAGCTCGCCCGTCACATCGATGGTGCCTATGGTGAAGAGAGGCCCTTCCAGGACGGGTATGGTGATGGAGATGCCCTTTTCTTCATTGATGTCGATCTTGGGTCTACCAATCCTGGCCTGGACGTAACCGTTGTCTGCATAGAACTGTTCGATCCGGAGCAGGTCGGTGTCGAGCACGCTGTCCTGGTAGGTACCCTCATGGCTGAAGATGCCCAGGGGCCAGCGCGTCGAGGTCTCCATGATCCCCTTGATCTTGCGTGAAGAGATATGCTCGTTGCCGTCGAAGCTGATGTTCCGTACATAGAGCTGCTGATTCTCCGTGACGGTAAAGGTGAGGATTATCCCACCCTCGGTGGTCTTTGTCTCGGATTTGACATCCACCTTATAATAGCCCCTCTCACGATAGAGCCCCTTGATGCGGTCGATGCTGGTCTTTAAGAGCCTGGTGTTCAGGATGTCGAACTTTTTCAGTCCGATGGCATCCATGATGTCCTTCTCCTTAACCTCCTTGTTGCCTTTGGTCTCGATGTTGATGATGACAGGATACTCTTGGACCACGAAGGTTACATTATTATCTTCGAAAGTGGCGTCACACTTCTCGAAGTACCCCATGGAATATATCTCTCCGATATCCTTTTTCACGGCATTCTTGTGGAGGATGTCGCCTTTTGCGGTTTTGATACGAAAGCGAATCGCGTCCGAGCTTATTCGGGAGTAGCCCTTGATGGTCACATCCTTGATCACACAGATCCCCTTGATCCTGAGATAACCGTCCACGGCATCATTTATGGTGGCTGCACTGTAAGTCGTGCCTGTAGAGTCCACAACCCGGTAAACCGCCTCCTTGCGTTCGAGGGTAAGTTCCGTGGATGCCGTTTCTGTGATCGTGACACAGGGGACGTCGGCGAGATAATCGGCTATGGACGTATCGTGCGTCTTGACTGAGAGCTGCTCAGCGGATGCCGAGAACGGTAAAAGTGAGAAGAGGATAAAAAAGAAAAGATAATTACGGCGCACTTTGTTCAAGGTGTCCCCCTTTCAATACCAATACCCTATCCATGGTGCGGGCAAGTTCCATGTTGTGAGTGGCAATAATTAAAGTGACAAAGAGCGTCTTCTTAAGACCTGAGAAAAGCTCTATGACCTTGTGGCCTGTCTCAGGATCGAGGTCCCCCGTGGGCTCGTCGGCCAGAAGGATCCCGGGGGACATCATGAGGGCCCGTGCTATGGCGACCCGCTGCTGCTCCCCCCCGGAGAGCTCGCCGGGTTTGTGGGTCCTGCGGTCGGCAAGCCCCACCATGTCGAGCAGCTCCTCGGATCGCTGTCTGATCTGGCGGGACATCTTCGAGGAAAGCAGGGCCGGTACCATGACGTTCTCCAGAGCAGTGAACTCCGGGAGCAGGTAGTGGAACTGAAAGACAAAGCCTATCTTGGTGTTCCTGAATCGGGCTATGTCTCGCTCATTCATGGCCGAGATGTCGCAGTCGCTGTAGGTGATACTCCCTGAATTCGGCTTTTCCAGCCCTCCGAGCAGGTGCAGCATAGTGCTTTTACCTGAACCCGACGCACCCACGACGGCTATGCCCTCAGCCTTTCGCACGTCAAGGTTCACACCCCTGAGAACCTCGATGACTTCGGGTCCCTTGCGAAATGACTTGTGGAGGTCCTCTACGATGAGCACCAGGTCATCCTTCATAGCGGATCACCTCCACCGGGTCTTGTTTTGCAGCCTGCCGGGCAGGGTAAATGGTTGCCAGGAAAGACAGCAGCACGGAGGCCGCCACAATGAGGGTCACCTCGATGCCGTCCACCTTGGTGGGCAGGCCCGTGATATAGTACACATCCTTAGGCATGACCTGGATGTGGAATATGAATTCGACTGCGGCTACAACGGAGTTCAGATTGTGGGTAAGCAACAGCCCGAGCACGAGCCCCACGAGGGTACCGGTTATGCCAATGGACATGCCTACCGTGATGAAGATCTTCAGTATCTGCTCAGTGGTGGCGCCCATGGATTTCAGGATGGCGATCTCTTTCCGCTTCTCCATGACCATCATAATGAGTGTGCTGATGATGCTGAATGCCGCCACCAGGATGATGAACAGGAGGATGATGAACATGATGGTCTTCTCAAGCCTCAGGGCCGAGAAGAGGCTCTTGTTCATGTCCTTCCATGTCTTGGTCCAGTAGCCTTCTC
Organism: Desulfomonilia bacterium; assembly: GCA_035542255.1. Lineage (GTDB taxonomy): Bacteria > Desulfobacterota > Desulfomonilia > UBA1062 > UBA1062 > MWEI01. The sequence continues at coordinate 14,625 of DATKLV010000288.1, forward strand.
CCAGATGTCTCTGGATGGCTTTCGCGATGGACTCTGCCTGGTAAATGTCCGTCACCTTGACTTCTATGCCGGAGACCATATCAAGCATGAAGAGTTTCTTTGCCGCAGCGAGCGATATATAGATCATATTGCTGTCGAACTCATACATGCCCGTGGAAAAGATGCCACGCACAATGAAGGTCATGGATTTGGGTATCATCCCCAAGGGCGTAATGGTGCCCGTCGGTGAGATCAAGGTCACGGCATCCCCCACCGTTATTCCAGATGATGCCGCAAGCTCGGAGCCCACGAGAACGCCTTCATTGCCCAGGTTTGTCGTACCGCGGGTGATGATCTCTTGGAGGCGGATAACCTTTGAAGCGCTCACGGGGTCTATCCCTCTGATGACCGCCCCGGATATCCCCCCGGGTGCCGAGACCAGACCCTGTGAAAGGATAAAGGGGGTGGCGGCCACAACGCCGTTCTGCTTCAGGGCGGTCTCCATAACCTCCTTCGGGTTGCTGATGCCTCCCCGGTAGTTGGAGATGATGATGTGTGACTGGGTGCCCAGAAGCTTGGTCTGGATATCGTTCTCAAAGCCGTTCATCACGGAGAGCACGACGATCAGGGCCATGACGCCGATGGCTATGCCTACCACGGACAGCCCTGAAGTAAAGCTGATAAAGCCCTGGCTTTTCTTGGCCCGCAGGTATTTTTTGGCGACAAGGAACTCGAATCTCAGGACGATTCTCCTTTTCGAAGCAGGGGAAACAGGATAACGTCCCTGATGGAGGGGCTGTCCGTCAGGAGCATTACGAGACGGTCGATGCCGATACCTTCGCCTGCAGCAGGCGGCATTCCGTATTCGAGTGCCCTGATATAGTCCTCATCGACCTCTGACGGTCCTTCCTTTTTGCGGACCTGTTCCACGAACCGCTCCCTCTGGTCGAAAGGGTCGTTGAGCTCGCTGAATGCATTCGCGATCTCGCGGCCTGCGATGAAGAGCTCGAATCGGTCCACTATGCCCGGATCCTCATTGTTCTTTCTGGAGAGCGGTGAGACCTCCGTGGGGTAGGAGGTGACGAAGGTTGGATCGATGAGCTTGTCCTCGGCAGTTGCCTCGAAGATGATGAGCTGGAGGTCGCCCAAGCTTTCATCACCCGCAAGCTCGATGCCGGCGTTCTTGCAGAATGCCTTTGCCTTGTCGAAGTCCTCCATGATATCGGCTTCGACCCCTCCGACTTCGCAGGCGGCGGCCTTGATGGTATAGCGCTTCCATGGGGGCGTCAAGTCGATGGTGGCGCCCTGGTAGGAAATAACCGTCTTCCCCAGCACTTCCTTTGCCACAGTTGCTATCATATCCTCGGTGAAGGTCATAAGATCGGTGAATTCGGCATAAGCCATGTAGAATTCCATCATGGTGAACTCGGGATTGTGTCTGGTTGATATACCCTCGTTCCTGAAATTGCGGTTTATTTCGTAGACCCTCTCGAAACCTCCTACCACTAGTCTCTTTAGGTACAGCTCTGGTGCGATCCTAAGGTAGAGATCCATGTCCAGGGCATTATGATGGGTGAGAAAGGGTTTTGCCGTGGCGCCGCCCGGGATGTTCTGCATCATGGGTGTCTCCACCTCAATGAACGAGTAAGAATCCATATACCGGCGCAGTGACGAAATGATCCTGGTCCGTGTCAGGAAAGTCTCCTTCACCTCAGGGGAGACGATGAGGTCGACATAACGCTGACGGTATCTCGTCTCCACGTCTTTCAGGCCGTGCCACTTCTCGGGGAGCGGACGGAACGACTTGGTGAGCAGTTCAAAACCCTGCACGTAGACACTCAACTCGCCGGTCTTGGTCTTGACGGGAGTTCCCCACAGGCCGATGATGTCGCCGATGTCGAGCTTTTTAAAGAGCTCATAGGCATCCTTGCCGAGCTTCGCCTCCTCGAAAAAGGCCTGGAGTTTGCCCGTGCCGTCCAGGAAATGGATGAAGGCCGCTTTGCCGAACCTGCGGACGGCCATGACCCTTCCAGCGAGGTGGTGGATGCTCGATATCCCCAGAAG
>DATKLV010000289.1:0-4993 GCA_035542255.1 Desulfomonilia bacterium
CGGCACTTGTCGCAGGCGTCACCTGTGTTCTCAAGGCAGTTCAGCGCCTTGAAGAACTCCTTCGCCATCCGTGTCTTGCCTAGCCCCAAAGCCCCCGCGAACAGGAATGCGTGGGGGACCTTGCCGGATAAGCAGTAGGACCTAAGCAATTCTGTGATGTGGCTGTGTCCTTGAATGTCTTTCCACATATGAAACAATCTAGCGCATAATGGGATTTCTATGCAAACCTGTTTATGGAAAGGTATTGAAGGAATTGCGTGTGAGATGTGATAATATCCACGCAGATGAATGTATTTCAGGACGGACTCATGGAACTGGAACCGGATAATTATGATGAGAACATACGGACAGCCCTGCAGGGGCTGAAACGGCGGGAGAAGGATATCGTAGAGCTGGTCGAGGAGAGCATCAAGAACCTTGCCAGACCGGATACGGTTCAGGTTTCACTTGCAGTAGACATTCAGGATCATTCGGTATGCATCGATGATGAACGGATCATGAAGGTGCTGGCGAGCTTAGAGACCAATGCCGTTGAGGCCATGCACAAGGGGGGAGAGCTGTCGATCGGCGTGAAAGGCGATGAGGAGCAGGTAGTTATTACCATCAACGATACCGGTACCGGCATCTCCAAGGAAAATATGGACAACATCCTCCTCCCGTTCTTCACCACCAAGCCCGCCGGAGACGGCACAGGCCTGGGTCTTCCCGTAGCCTACAACTCCGTTAAGATGCATGGGGGAAAACTGGAGATCAAATCAAACGCTGACCCGGGGAACGGTCCCACCGGTACGAAAATAACCATCGCCCTTCCCCGTGGACGGCCCGGCCTGACCAAGGTGATCCTCCAGGAAAAGTAATTATTCCCGAGAAGATCAGATCTTTTCAATTTCCACGAATTTCTCACGCTTGGACAACTCCTGCACCAATTCCCTGATATAGACCATGCGCATGGGCTCTCCGCGGATGATGTCAGCTACCTGGTTCGGGTTGATCGCCGTACCGACGATCAGGTGTATTTCGTCCGCCATCATGAGAGATTGTACAAGCCGAGTGGATGCATCATCGTTATCCGGGAGATCATAGATGCTCTTTGCATCCCTGAGGAGCTCCACTGCCTGCCCGAGGGTGAGGATACCTTCGGTAACCAGATCCAATCCCTTCAGGAAAGCTGTCGGCGGAGAGCCTTTTCTCTGCATGGGTGCGTCATTCTTCCTTTTTGCCGGTGGTACCCAGTTTACGACAAGCTCTTCCTTCAGGACCCGGGCCGCCATCTGGGCAGTGCTGCCGCCGCAGATGATCTTTTCCCCTTCCAGGCTCATGAGCCTCGAGACCGCGGACTCATCCAGGTCCTTGTCTGCAGGCGGTCCTGTGAGGATGTTGATGGACTTGGCCGGGCGTACCCTCATGCCGATGACCGTGGCGTCATCACCCGGTTTCTCTTCGTATATCTTGAGACAGGTGTGGGAAAGGGATTGGGTCAACTTGAATGTGTCGAGGACCCCTCTACCCAGTAAACGCTGCACTGCATAAGCAATATTGTCCCATCCCCAGCCCATCCGGTATATCCCGCCCGATCCGGCATGCAGGTAGCCGTCGCTGACCAGAACCATGTAATCGTTTTCCCTGAGCTCGAATCGTGCCTCACGGATCTTCCGGTCGCCCACCTCCAGCTTCTCCCTGGGAAGGTCCACGATGGCATGGTCGCGCACCAGAATGAGAGGCGGGGAATCGAACTCCACGAGATGGGCATCGCGCCCGTTATAGACCGTGAGGACGGCAAACGTTGCATATGCCAGCTTACGGACACTGCACTCAGGCAGCGTCTCTACCAGGGTCTGTATGACATCTTCCACATAGGCGCCCGATTCGAACATCCGGGCGGCTATCTCCGCAGTGAGCGTTGAAAGGATGCTTGCCTTTACGCCGCTCCCCAGTCCGTCGGAGAGCACGGCTACAAAAGAATCGGGTTTCGATCTGATTATGACCGAGTCGCCGCACAGCTCTTCCCCTGCCTTGTTGAGGCTCGTCCAGGAGAATTCGACAATCTGCCTCATTTATTGCCTTCCTCCTGGAGGAGCTTTGCCAGGTGAGAAAAGATGGTCTTGCTCTCGGCTGTGGTTTCACCCAGGAGATGCGCGATCTCGTGGGCCACGCGCATCTGCTTGCTTACCACCTCCCTGGTGCGTTCAAGCGTTTCCTCGCGTATGGCGTTGAATTTTTCGCGTTCTCCTTCCCGTTCCGTAATATCGCGGAGGATGGCGACCATCAATGCCTGCCCCTCGACCCGGACAACCGTCTGCTCCGCAATAATTTCTCTGATCTTGCGGCGCTTGGCATAAATAGGCAGTCCCGTGTCCCGGACATAATAGAAATCATCGAGTACTGGTATCAGGCGGGATAGATGTTTCCCTTCGTGCTCGGACAGTTTGCATTTGAACAGCCTTTCCGCCGAAGGAGACATGCCGCGTATGATGAGATCGTTGTCGATGATGATAATGGAATTGGGGGTGACATCCATGACGACCTGGCGCAGTGATTCAGAACGGCTGCGCATGTAGGGAATGCACATGGTCACCTCGGCCATCCCCCTCAATGATGCGATCGCCTTTTGCCGGCAGCTGGGGTAGCCGCAGGCCCCGCAGTTCAGCTCATCCTCGGGTGTGAATTTATTGACCCGGTGCAGGACCTCCTGAATCTGCTCCTCGCTGAATTCAGGCACATCCTCCTTCCTGTCCCGATAGGTACGCGTGAGCGGCGGCCAGTCTTCCCTGGGTATGCGCAGATCCGGCTGTTTATGGGTGTAGTACTCGATGATCTTCTGACGGGACAAAGTCACCCCGCCCGGTAGTCCGGCCATGGCCGGACCGTTCACACACCCGCCCTTACAGGCCAGGAGTTCCACGAGGCCCGCATTCAGCCGGCCTGTCCTGATCCCGCCCAGGACATCCTGGCAGGCATCCAGTCCGGAGGCCACAATCGTTTTGTTGTCCAAGATATCGGTGCTCATATCGGCAGTACCGAGCAGACCGCCTTCAATGGCTAAAAGCCTCGCCTTTTCAGGATATGGTTCCATGACCGCATCCGATCTCTTACACTCGATACCCATTTCCGTGAACCATTCCTGGAGTCCCAGGAAGGTTATGACGGCATAGATCAGGTTCGAGCTCGATTCACTGTACATCTCCTTCTTCTTGGAAAGGCACGGCCCGATAAAAACAATGTAGGCATCAGGTCCGTATCTCTTTGCCAGGAGTCGTGCATGGGCGATCATGGGAGAAACAATAGGGGCCAGATGGGGTATGAGATCGGGATTATACTGTTCGATGAGGTTGACCACCACCGGGCAGGTGGAGGTGATGACCGGCAGGGGTACCGAGCCTTTCTCGAAGTACTCCCGGTGCGCAAGTGCGACGATGTTGCAACCGACGGCAGTTTCTTCTGCGGCATGAAATCCGGTTTCCTTCAAGGCCTTCTCCAGATCGGAAAAGGTGCTCATATCAAAGAAGGCCGGCGCAGAGGGCGACACCGAGGCAACAATCTTCCGTCCTTCGTCCCTGGCCCTGATTATGTCCAGTCTGGCGCTCAGGACGTTCACGGCTTTCTGGGGACAGGTGCGTACGCACGAACCGCACATGATACAGAGCTCAGGCACGACCTGAACCTGGCCTTCCTTGACCCGTATGGCCTTTACAGCGCATGCGCGCACGCAACGATAGCAGTCGCGGCAACGGGCCGGGTTCGTCACGACAACCGGTTCCTTCATGATGTCACCTCTTCAAAACGATGTCATGGTGCCTCTGTATCTTTTTTGCTCAACAAGTCACTGTTTACGTAAGGCATGATCTCTTTGTAAAAGAACATCTCCGCTTCATCGAGACGGATTCCGTTGAAAGCACGGTCGCCGACACGCACGGAAACCCCTTTTGAACAGGCGTCCATACAGAAAGCACCGATGATGTCCACGAGGCCTTCCAGGCTCTCTTTTTCAATGAGTCGCTGGATCTCTGAGGCAAGCTCGTCTGAACCGCGAACGCTGCATGAGCTGCCGACACAGATAGTTACGATGAGCATATACCTTATTCTCCTGTACTATGTTGACGCCAAGATACTTAGATATATCATGATATGGCAATGTGTGCCAATACCGAGGAAGCGTGGGGGACCTTGCCGGATTCGCTGCTGTCTTTCAGCAGCTCGACTTGGTGGGCATGTACCTTGATATCCTTCCACATAGGGGTTTATCCCAGATTTTGCTTTTACTCCTCATAAAATGGTAACACATGACGTGTCCATATTGATAATCACATGCATACATTGTCATCCTGAGCGCAGCGAAGGATCTCAAAAGTGAGATTCTTCACTTCGTTCAGAATGACATGCATAATATACTATTCTCTAGGCTTGTTAGTTCAAAACGCAAAATCTGGGTTTATTCTAGAGCAAGAGGCGGCGGGAGAAGGACAGGATGAGGGGTATATGAAAGAAGTATCCCGTGTATGAGAGTCAAAGTCTTGGTTTGCAGGATGTATAAAGTTAAGCATTTTTCTTGTCCTTTCTTTTTGTGCAAAAAGAAAGGACCAAAGAAAAGGCACCCCGAGAACCCGCCCTTCAGGTCCGTTCGCTCGCTTGAAAAAACCGGTTCGCGGCTGAACTCACTCCGCTCAGACAGACGCCGCTTTCCCCCGGATTTTCCTGCGCTCGCTCACCGGGTTCAATGGGGATTTAAAAGCAAAAAACCCCACCTAGTTTTATTTAAAAACTGACCTCTTGGTTTTAGATCTATGGTTTTCAGGCTACAGACTCAGAGTGCGATCCTGACACATAACATACAGATTTTCTATGCTCATAAAACCGATGATTCTTTTGCGTAAGCTACACTCTGGATATGTTGTGTAGGAATACACAAAGGGCGGCAGACCCATAAGATCCACCGCCCACTTTCTAATGATCGTTCTTGTTTATCTAGTTACTACTGGCCATTTGAAACAACCAG
>DATKLV010000290.1:0-9783 GCA_035542255.1 Desulfomonilia bacterium
TATACCAGTCATTAACCACAAAAGCCCTGCCGACCCAGTTCCTGCCGTGGCCGATAACCTGGTCATAGACTTCTTTAGATACAATGGTTCCCACAGCCCGCTGGTTCTGTTTATTCACAACATTGGTGGCGATCCTCACACCGCCGAGAAAGATCGTGGCAAAGCCCATGTCGCGGCCCTTGTAGCGTTCATCGCGGTAAACGGTCTCCTTGATGGTATCTACGATGCTGTAATCACGGTTCAGGAGCACACCCGCCACAAGGGCACCCAGAAGGTTCCTGTTCTTGTCCATAATGGGGTAGGCGGCCCTGAGCACCATGCCGTGGGTCAGGATCTTTTCCTTGATCTCCACGGACTTTTCCGTCTTCACAATGGGAATCTTCACCCGTTCCGCCAGGTTGGGGTTCTGGGCGATAATGACGTCATAGGGCATGATGATGGCCGAGGATTCAGGCTTTTTCTCCTTGAGACAGGCCCTCACTACGGAATCCCAGAGGATGACGTCCCCTTTGGCATTCGGATTTGCGGCACGATAGATGACTTTGCCATTGGTATCCACCAGGGTGAGCATGTCCAGTGCCATGTGCCCGGACGATTGGGCGGTTCCGCTTCTGATGAGGACCCTCAGGTCCTCCAGCGGCTGGAGATTGCCCGTGAGAATGGCTTCGTGAATAGGCGAGCGTAGCGCTATGAACTGGAGCTGATATTCGAGACGTTCAAGGTTATGCCGGTAGACGAGCATGGCCGTGTTGATGTCCTGCTGGACTTTGCGCTGCACTTCATCCAGGGCGGTCCTGTTGATCAACTGGATCCCGACCACCGATGCCACGGCACCCGTCAGGCATGTGGCGATAAAGAAACCGATAACCAGGCGGCTCTGTAATTTCATAGAGATGGTATCATAAGCAGTACCCCTCTCATTCTGTTCAAGGGTACATCGATATAATCATACTATAACACTGTGGGTGATCTATATCAACGAATCAAGAGGAGGGCCAGGCTGGCATGAAGAAAAGAAAAAAGGCGGCGGTGCCCCTTTCCGGAACGCTTATTCCCCGGCTATGAGCCTGTGTCATCGTCAATGATGGGTATTTTTTTGTTTTGTTTAAGTGAAGCTTGTGCTCGTGTCTCCTCTTGAGCCTCAAGGCCTGCGTCGATCTGGGATTATGCCCGGAAGGGACCTCCCAAACAAAATTATGGACTGAAAAGATCAGCTATTTTGTTTTACACAAGGTTGAAGAGTAATTACCCTGATATATGATTCACTTGCATTCATCCCATACATGGATTAAGTCCTGCCCATGTCTGAGAATATGCCCGATCTTGTTTTTGCCGATTGCAGCGGGAATATCATGGAATTTCCGGGTCTTGCCATGATTGGCCGCAGCGGTGACTACTTACTGCCGGTAAGTTGTGAAGAAACAATTCCTCTGCCCGGAGGCGCCCAGCTTTACGTGCTCCCCGGGAGGTACCCTATCGGTCTGGACCGTCAGACAGGAGAAATTGTGGTTTTGACGGAAAACCCCTATGACGGATCATACCCGGTCTATGCGGTGGCTACCTTCCTTCCTGCGGCCCACACACAGACATACCTTGCCGCATGGGAACGCTCTGAAGAGGCTTGCGAACTCCCATTGTACGCCTACACAGCTCTCGGCTGGGATGATGGATTCGTTACTACTGCCGTGCGAACCGACTCCTCCCGGAGGCAGGATCCGGATATGTTCGACCATGAAAAGATGAGACAGGGCATGGCGCAATGGAAGGCCGAATTTTCACACAACAGGCTTGTCGAGCATTTGAGCCATTGTGCCTTGGCATATGGATGCCCTGCGGCGCTCAACCTGTTTCAGGGCAGGGAGGAAGCACCCCTTCCTACATCTCCCGGATGCAATGCTTCTTGTGTGGGGTGTATTTCAAAGCAGCCATGCGGCAGGCCACCTTCTCCCCAGGAACGGATTGGCTTCATACCGAGCCCTGAAGAGATTGCCGAGGTAGCCCTGAAACATATCACCACTGTCCGTGAACCGGTGGTGAGCTTTGGCCAAGGGTGTGAGGGAGAGCCGCTCATGGCAAGCGGCACCATCAGGGAGGCCATCGTGCTTATCAGAAAGATGACTTCGGCCGGGACAATAAACCTGAATACCAATGCGAGCCTGCCGTACAAGGTTGCCAAACTCGCCGATGTGGGGCTCGACAGCATGCGCATCAGCATGAACTCACCCAGGAGGAAGACCTATGAGGCGTATTTTCGACCATCCTATGATTTTGATGAACTTGCCCGGAGCGCCCTTGAAATGAAGAGACGCGGCAGGTTCGTATCAGTGAATCTCTTTGTATTTCCAGGCCTCACCGATGCTCCTCTAGAGGTTGAAGCATTGAAAAACTTCATCGAGAGTACAGGTATAGATATGATTCAGTGGCGCAACCTCAATATGGATCCGGACAGCTACCTGGAAAAGATAGGTCAGAAACTTCCCGCAGGCATCGGAATAAAGCGGCTCATTGAGAGCATTCCGTTACGAAGAGGATATTTCAATCCATTTCTCGGAAGGGTATAATCGTGGGAGCAGCTTTAATTCCCTTTTTCTAGCTCAGAATTCCACAAAACCGCCACCGGCATCTTCTTCCTTCAGGGCCTCGTTTGGCGGTACTTCCTCCCAGAATTCCAGCAACATGACTGTGAAGTCGTCGTCCAGGGTGTCTTTGAAATTGAATGTGCGGACATCCTTCTCAATAGCGTCGATGACCTCATTACCACGCAAATTCAATATGGCGTTCTGGAAACATCGGATGAGTCGTTCCTTGCCGTACTGCTCCCCATGTTCGTTCTCGGTTTCAAGGATGCAGTCGGTATACATGAGCAATGCATCACCCATCTCGATATTGCTTTCACATTTCTCCTCGTACCCGCCGTCTTCAAAAGAGCCAAGGAAAAAGCCGCCGGTATCGAGCTCTACCATACTGCATGTTGAGCGTTTGAAGAGTAGTGGGGTTGGGTGCCCGGCATTGGAGTAGGTTATGTTCTTGCAGTGACGGTCCGTCAGGACGAAGAATGCGGTTATGTAATCTTCATTCAACACCGGCTTCAGCTCTCCGTTGAGCATGTGCATAAGAATAGTGGGGCTTGCCACGTTGGCGGCCAGTGCATGGAAGCTCATCTTGAACATGGAAGAAATGAGTGCGGCTGCAACGCCGTGACCGGACACATCGGCGATGATGAAACCCGTTTGTCCGCCTCCAAGATCCACCACGTCATAGAGGTCGCCGCCGATGTGGATGGATGGTATATACTTGCAGGTGAAACTGACCCCATTCTTGTTCTCGAATGTGTCGGGAAGAAGGCTCTTCTGAAGCTTAGCGGCCATCTCCAGCTCCTCTATCATCCTCTGGTTCTGTGCCCTGATGATATCATTCTTCTCATCCATCTCTGCAAGGGTGATGGTGAGCTTCGCCGCCTGTTCCTCCATGAGATCCCTGGCCTCTGCGCTCTCCATGAGGAGCCGTTCCATCTCTTCTTTCTGCTTGATGGTATCAGTTACATCATTGAAGAGGACAGCGGTATATTTACCGCCGTCTTTCGGCCCTACGGTGTGGACGGATTTTTCGATGTGGTGCAGATCGAAGTCACCATGCTCGATAGTAATTTGCTTGTTTTTGTCGTTTAGGAGGTCTTTCAGGATCTGCGGGGTATCTTCAACGGTTTTTCCTAGGAGTTCTGACGATTTGATGGAAGTGATGTTCTGGGCACTTTTGTTCCAGAGGATCACACGGTTCTGGTCAGAAACAACTAAAAGACCTGACGGAAAAGATTTGGTGAGCTGGACGATGAAATCATCACGCAAGGTGGGTACCGGTGTATCCTTCGAACCGGGGCTTTTGATTTTAGAGTATATGAGCCTTACTTTGTTACCCCTGCCCACATAGATGACTTTTGTAAAGAAGCTCTTGGCAATCTGTACTCCAAGTCCGCTGCCGATGTGTTTGTTCGGGTCGAGGTTAAATTCTTTCTCGTAGTCGAAACCATCTCCCTCGTCCATGATGACATATTCGAGTATACCAGGTTCCATGTGGGTCTCGAGGGTAACTTTACGCTCAGAGAGTTTCGGATTTTTCCTTCTCTGTTTGAGAAGGTCCTCATAAGTTCCCTTGCTTACAGACTTGGACTTCTCTTCCATGGTAATGCCGAGGTTGCCGTGCTCGATGGCGTTGAGAAGGATCTCTCCGAGTGCCATCTTGAGCATCTCTATATCATCACATACGTTTTTGGCATTCAGGACAGCCTGGTTGATGATATAGGGGATCCTCTCCAGATCATTTCCCAGGACAATGGTCTTATCTTCCCGTACCACGCCTTCGCTCTCGGGTTCGATACCGAAAGAATACGACCGTTTCTGGTTCAGGATTCTCTGGATGGATTCATTCAGAGATGCGATTGTGACGGGCTTGATGAGATAATCCAAAACCCCAAGCCGCATACATTCCAGTGCAAGGAACCCATCCACTTTCTCTGCTGCGACAATGACCATGGACATCGGGTTGGCCATGATGATCTCTTTAAGAGTGACAAGCCTCGAATCGTTATGGGAATTGAGTGATAGAATAACGAGATCGGGTTTTTTCTCTACAACCTGAACCAGTCCGTCATCGCTCGAATAGGCAAGCGTCGTGTTGAATCCTTTGCGGGAGAGTTTTTTGGTCAACTCACGAGCTTCTTTATCAGGATCGATGATGAGCACGTTCTGGATTGATTTCATTTCAATCAGACCTGATATATTCCTCTTGGACGTGTTCTGCTCTTATCACGAGCCTTTTTCGTGCTTGCCGATATTCATGATGAAACCTGCAATGGAGTTTAGGGGAAGGATCCTGGCCACACCGCCCATCTCGATGGCTACCTTGGGCATGCCGAAGACCACGCAGCTATCTTCATCCTGAGCTATGGTGAGGGCCCCTGCATGTTTCATCTCCCTCATCCCGCGGGCTCCGTCATCACCCATTCCCGTGAGTATGACACCGACTGCGTTGGGTCCCAGGGTGTTGGCCGCCGATCTGAACAATACATCAACCGAGGGTATGTGCCTGTTGACAGGGGGACCGTCTTTTACTTTTACAAAATAGCCGTGAGGGCCTTTATTTACGATCATATGTTTCCCTCCCGGTGCAATAAGCGCCAGACCCTGCCTGAGTTCGTCATTATCCTTGGCCTCAACGACGGTCATGGCCGATAGTCCATTCACCCTCTTGGCGAAAGAATTGGTGAAAACCGGCGGCATATGCTGCACGATCAATGTCGGTGGTGCATCGGCTGGGAGTTTGTTGAGGATCTGTTCCAGTGCAACGGTGCCGCCGGTTGATGCGCCTATAATGAATATTTTTTCGCCTTCTTTGACAGGGACTGCTCTTTCAGCCTTGATGACGGCATCCATGCCCAGCTTGGGAGGAACCGCAAGATTAGTGGGAGATACGGCCTTTTTCAGTTTCGCCGTGGATGCTGCTTTGACCTTGGAGCAGAGGTCTATTCGAAGGTCCTCAATGCCTTCACTGATCTTAACTTTGGGTTTTGCCAGGAAATCGATGGCCCCCAGGGAAAGTGCCTTCATGGTGGCGTCTGCGCCCTGCTCGGTGAGGGATGAGAACATGACTACAGGCATGGGAGATACACGCATGAGCCTCGAGAGGAAGGTGAGCCCGTCCATTTTCGGCATCTCAACGTCCAGGGTCAGAACATCTGGTTTGAGCTCCTTAATCTTGCGGATTGCAATGAGTGGGTCAGGGGCTGTTCCTACTACCTCGACGACAGGGTCCGAATCGAGGATCTCCTTGAGGAGCTTCCTCACGAGTGCTGAATCGTCTATAATAAGGACTTTCACTTTATCCATATCTGTCTCACTCGAATAGTGTCAATTCACCACCCTCAGCCTGGAGCTTTTCCTTATCCTTGAAGAGCTTTGTTTTGTATGCCTGCTCAGCTTCGATGATCTTGGATTCCACGGTAGATTTGAGCCTTTTGAGAAGCACTTTTGCCGTGTCGGGGAAGTAGAGAATTTTTCTGCCCGTAAAACCTCCCACGTCCTCTTTTACAATCTCGATCTGCTCCATCTTGAGAAAGGCCCTTACAAAATCTATATTCGATTCTGGTACATTACCGTCTGTCTTTCTGAAATTCAAGACATGGCCGCCGCCGAACACCTTTGCCTGAAAGTGCTTCTGGGATCCGCCTTTTTTGAGCATCTCATTGATGAGCTGCTCCATTGCGAACATGCCGTATTTTGCCGAGGCCGAAAGGAACATGTCCTCGGATCGAACATCACCCGGTAGCATGAAGTGGTTCATGCCTCCCATGCCGGTCTTAAGGTCTTTGATGCAGACTGAAATACAGGACCCCAATACCGTGGCAATAACATCGAATGAGCTCACATAGAACTCACCTGGGTAGATGATGATCATATTGCGTTTGAACTTATCACTGTGCCTTTTATACATGCTACACCTTAACGTAAACAGTATGTTTGAGAAACTTGAAGAGGTGCTTCATGTTCATGAGGGACTCCGAATGTCCGATAAACATGTATCCCTTATCACTGAGATGGTTGTAAAACCTCTTTATGAGATCATGCTTGGTCTCATCATTGAAGTAGATCATAACATTCCTGCAGAAGATGATGTCAAAAGGCTTCTTCATTGGGTATGATGCCTCCATGAGATTCAACTTCCTGAATGAGATCATTGACTTTATCTTGTTGTTCACCTCATAGCCCTGGTCATTCCTGACAAAGTACTTCGAGAGATAGCCCATGGGTACGGGGGTAATCTGCTGGCTTGGATACATCCCCTTGGACGCCTTCATCAGGACATCGGTGTCGAGATCCGTGGCAAGGATCTTCAGGTCCCAGCCACGCTCGTCTTTGAAGGCATCGTCTACAGTCATGGCAATGCTGTATGGCTCTTCACCCGAGGAACAACCGGCGGACCAGATTCTTAGACGTTTCTCCCGACCTTGCCTTGAAGCCTCGATATAAGTGGGGAAGATCTCATTAGAAAGATGATCGAAATGGTGTTTTTCCCGAAAAAAGTCTGTCTTGTTCGTCGTGATGCGATTGATAAGATTGTTGAGCTCATCTCTGGCATCTAAGCTGTTGTTGAGATACTCGTAATACTCAGAGAAAGTTTGTAAGTTAAGTGCTCTGAGCCTTTTGGAGAGTCGTGCGACAATCAGATTCCTCTTCTTCTCCGACATGTTGATACCAGTCTCCCGATAGATTATGTCTTTGAAGAGCTGGAATTCCTTGTTGGTAATGGAAAAAGATTGAACGCACAGTGATGTCATACACCATCGACCATATTCAACTCCTCATCCGAGAGCAGCTTATCAACATCGAGGAGGATGATGAACTTGTTGTCCTTGATTCCCATTCCCTGGATGAACTCGGTGCTGATCCCTGTAGAGAAATGTGGTCTTGGCTTTATATCCTCTTGATTGAGGGCAATTACATCGCTCACGGCATCCACAACAAGCCCCATTATCCTGCCTGATACGTCGAGGATCATAATGACGGTAAACTGGTCGTATTCCTTGATCTCCATACTAAAACGATCTCTCAGGTCGATAACGGGCACTACAATACCCCTCAGATTGAGAACTCCCTTGATGAAGTTGGGTACATTCGGGATTGTTGTGCAGTTCTGGTATGCAATGATCTCGTTGAGCTTGAGGATGGATATTCCATAGGTCTCCGATCCCAGCTGAAAAGTAACATATTGGTTTGACAAGGCCTTAGCCGTTACATTTAGTTTTGTCATGGGTGCGCTCCCCATCTTAAAATTCCTCAAAGTCATCTTCGAAGTTGGCAACTGGCAAAGGTGCGGCTGCCTTTACCGGCGATGTTTTCATCTTGGCCGGTACCTGTTTCTTTAAAATACTTCGTTTCGACTTGGCTGACGATTCATCCTTGGAGACCTTGAACCGTGAAACAGTACTTGCAAGTTCCTTGGCCTCGTTGCTGAGGTTATCCGAAGTGCTCGCAAGCTCCTCAACCGTGGATGCATTCTGCTGTGTCGTGGTGTCGATCTGGGTGACGGCGCGGTTCAGCTCGTCCACCCCGCTCGCCTGTTCGCTGCTCGCCGCAGCGATCTCCTCCATAACCTGGGAAAGCTCCTGGATGTGTCTGATGATCTCCTCCAAGGACTCGCCCGATTTCTTGACCATGGTATCACCGGCGCTGATCTTGCCCACCGTGTCTTCGATAAGGGCCTTGATCTGCCTGGCCGCATCGGCCGAGCGCTGTGCGAGCGCTCTTACCTCTTCAGCCACGACGGCGAAGCCCTTGCCGTGCTCGCCCGCGCGTGCAGCCTCAACGGCTGCGTTCAGGGCCAGCAGGTTGGTCTGGAAGGCCACCTCGTTGACCGTGACGATGATATCGCCTATCTTCTTGGATGCCTCGGAGATCTCGCTCATGCCTCTGACCAGATCCTGGGCCGATTCGCCGCTCAAGTTGGCCATACGGACCATTTCGGTCGCCTTCTGGCGGCCGTCGGATGCGTTTTCTGCGTTGTGTTTGATGGAAGAGGTCATCTCCTCGATGGTGGCTGCAACCTCTTCGATGGCTGATGCCTGCTCCTGGGTTGCCTGGGAAAGCCCCTGTGCCCCGGACGCTACTTCTTTTGTGGCTGAGTCCACCTCTGTTGAGGAGTTTTTCACCTTGGTGATCACATCCTCAAGATTACCAACGAAGGTGTTGAACCAGGATGCTATATCGCCTATTTCGTCGGTAGAATGAACAGGAAGTCTTTTGGAGAGGTCAGCCTCACCCTGAGCGATGTCCATCATGGTATTCGAAATCTCCCTTGCCCTCTTTGCTATCCTGCCTGCGAACACTGCTCCTATGAGTGCTACGATGAGAGAGGAAACCGCGAGGAATATGTACATCTGAAGCTGCATGGTGCGGACATCGGCAATGAACTCGGATATGGGGGCTATAGTCCATAGGACCCAGTTCAGAGACTTGACATAAGTAACGTAGCCAACCTTATCCACGCCTTCGAAGGTGTAGTAAATGACCCCTTGCTTTTTTTCCACTCCCTTTTTGGCCCAGGCATAGGTGTCATAGAGGGTCTTGTTGTTGCGGAATTCTGTATTCGGGTGATAAATGCATGTGCCGTCCGGTTGGAAGATAAGGAGATAGCCCGTTTTGAAGTACTGCTCCTTTGCCGCCTCGTTGATGAGATCACTCTTGAGAGACTTCATGAGCTGTTCCTTGATGATATCAAGGTTCCCCTCAATGGAGGCGCTTCGCACCTCGGCCATCCTGGCAAAGGCATCACCCTTGACCTTGAGGTAGGCGAGGGCCTGTTTTTGCATGAAGCTGCTCGTGCTGATACCCACATAAATAATCGCAAGAAGCAGGGGGATCAGACCGGCACCAAGTACAAGGGCTGTCAACCGTTCTCGGAGTTTCCATTTGAGTGCCATAATTCACTCCTTTAATTATTATGTTTCATGCATTAAACGCCATGCGTTCTATGCTATGCACATCAAGGATCAAAGACACCCTGCCGTTACCGAGGATGGTCGCTCCGGATGTGCCCTCTATCTTCTTGAAGTTTTTATCAATGCTCTTTATCACGGCCTGCATCTGGCCGAGTACGTCATCAACGAGTATGCCGAACCTGTTCTCAGCCCCGTGAAGGACAACGACCAGGGCCTCTGTAGGATCCGTTTTCTGGGACGGGAGATTGAAAAGCTGATAGAGGCGAACCAAAGGGAGGTAGTCTCCCCTTATA
>DATKLV010000291.1:0-8380 GCA_035542255.1 Desulfomonilia bacterium
TTTCAGCCACCGGCTGCGCTCTCTCCGCTTCGATTCCCGACCTAAACATAAAAATGAAGGCTAACCCTTTGGGTTACCCTTCATTTTGGTGGAGGCGGGGGGAATCGAACCCCCGTCCGAAGGCCTTCAACACAAGGCAGCTACATGTTTAGTCTGTATATTATGATCTCGAACTCGTTCGGCCCACAGACAGGCTTCCCGGTTCCAGCCCCTCTTTGTAACGCTGCAGCCCAGGGGTCTGACTGCAGTGTTTGCCCATCTTGATTTGACATCCAAACATGACCCGACGGGCGGGGTCATGCCGGACGGGCTAGCCCTTAGGCAGCCATTGCGTAGTTGTAATCGTCGGCACTTATCGTGTCTCTGCCTGTTTTACGAGTCAGCAGAACTCGACATGCTCCTTGGGTATCAACTACCCCCGTCGAACCCATTACGCCCCCATGGGTTATATTTTTTATAGTGCTTCTGCAAGATTTTGTCAAATAAGCTCAGATGAAGGCATCCTCGATGAGCTCACACAGGATGTGGCCGATGAGGATGTGCACCTCCTGGATCCGCGGGGTGTTGCTGGAGGGAACGGTCAGGGCGCAATCGGCCAGTTCCTTGATCTTACCGCCTTGCCCCATGATCCCGATGGTCGCAATTCCCATGTCTCGGGCCGTCTTTATGGCCTGAATCACGTTTTGAGAATCGCCGCTCGTTGATATGCCGACGAAAAGGTCCCCTGCCCTGCCCAAGGCCTTTATCTGCTTGGCGAATATATCATCAAAAGAATAGTCGTTTCCGATCGCGGTTATCACAGACGTATCGGTGGTGAGGGCCAGGCCGGCAAGCGGCCCGCGTTCTTTTTTAAACCTGTTCACCAGTTCCGCTGCTAGGTGCTGCGCATCCGCCGCCGATCCTCCATTGCCGGCGAACATGATCTTGCCTCCCGCTTCGATACACTCCACCATCATACGCGCTGCCCGGGCCAGTTCCGGCGCCAAAGGCATAAGTCCGGCATGCAGCTCCCGGCTCTCTCGTAACACATGTACTATCTTTTCTTCCATGCGGAACCCCTGCTCTGCTTCGCTATTTGTTCCTATAAGGGAGAAAGGGATATATCACAAGGAGCAAATGTACCTTATTCCCGGCATCTATGGAGAAGACACCAGGCATCCGGCTGGAAATAGATGGGCTTGCATAGGTGTTAGCGGGCTGTTGCTCAATTGCTCAACCCTATGAGATCCTTTGCTGCACCTTCGTTTCACTCAGGGCTTCGGCTCAGGATGACATCCTTTCTTATGATAATCTTTGTCATTATTCTGAATGAAGTGAAAAATCTCTACTTGAAAGAACTCCCGATGATAGTGGGGCAACATGCTGTTGACACTAAACTCTGAAGTGCCCGTCATTCTGTGAATAGTCCAGGAAGAATTCCTTTCTGTGGGCCTTGAAGAACATGACGAATTCCTTGTTGTACTCTTCGAGGCTGCCGAAGCTCCGGAAGACTTCATCGAGCTCGCATTCCCTGACCATCCTCTCTATGTCGGGGTCGAATTTCAAGTCTTCGTCGGCGATGTAGGTAAGTACGACACCTTGGAACGGATTGCCGGTGATCTTTCTCCAGAATTTCCTTAGTCTCATGAGCAGCCGTTTAAACATGTTCCCTTACCTTTGCAAAACATCCGTATATACCTTATCGGCCCTGCAAATTAAACCTTGAACAAGCCCGGAACGTAAAGAAACGAAGCCCCTGTGCCGATAGGGCAATTGAAATGAAAGGCTCAATTAAAGACCTCTTGCAGATACCCGGAGTGCAAGGTTATATCATAGCACAAGGGAGAAACATGCAGATAAAACTGCCTGCCAAGCACAAGTTTTCAGGGGCGAAAGACAGGCTCATGCTTCTCTATCAGGACCTCATGGGGGACGATAACCGTCCCGGCAACACGGTAGAAATTCTCCTGGAAGATGAACTCCTTACGATTTTTCTCTCGGGCAGCACCATGTTGATGGTTGTCTCCAACCTGAGGGCCAACCAGGCACTGCTGAGAATGACAGGCAAGCTCATCATTGCAAATATGGTCAAGGAGTAACTACTCATATGAAACAGGATATCAGCGGCGATCTTGTTAACACTCGATGCCCGGAGATCATGAAGATCCTCTCCCTCGGCAAAAGGACCGGCAGGCTTTATCTGACCAACGGAGCTGACACCGGCAATATCTATTTCAGCGAAGGCGAGGTAATCCATGCCCAGTGCGGCTCTCTGAGCGGTATTAAAGCCGTCCTTGAGATTGCGGTCTGGTCCTCGGGCGATTATCACTTCTTTGTTGATGAGCCTGCAGACATGCAGACCATCATCATGGGCATTGAAGAAGTGCTGGCAGAGACCACAAACCATCTCAGACAGATGGATAAGATCACATCGCTCATCCCGTCATCGTCTGCGATCTACTCGCTGGAACCTGACATCAGAGAGAAGGATATACAGCTCAAGTCCATCCAGTGGAGGATTGTGACCACCGTCGACGGGAAGAAATCCATTGCAGATATAGCTCAGAGCCTTAACATCGGCGTATCGGATGTCATGAAGGTCCTTTATACCCTCATCAGGATGGGGTTGCTCCGTGATGCAACACAGCAGGACACGCATCCCGAACACCTTTCAGTCGATCTGCCCGAGACCGACTTCATGAACTCCCTGAAACAGGCGCTTACCCAGGCAATAGGGCCCATAGCGCCCTATGTCATAGTGGAAACAGCCGATGATTTGAAGGCCGATCTCCTCGCAGACAGTACAGACCAGAAGGCGTTCCTCATTGAGACGCTCTCAAGCAAGATACCCAATGAAAGGATGTCCTTGAAGTTTCTAGATGCCATGACAGACTGGCTCAAGGCGGAGGTTTAATCTCCCATGAAAAATAAGGTCTTCCTTACCGTATTTATCGGCGTTGCGTTGATAATGGGCATTTCATCGATCCTCGTCTACACACAACTGTACACTGTCCAGAGCGTGAACCTGGATCCTCTGACGGACTCACTCTACAGAGAGGACTCCAAGGTTCTCAACTGGATACTCTCATCCATCCCCCTGGACAAGATCGATACCTTGAAACTGCCTGATTCGTGGGCTGAAATATTCGTGGTGAACAACAGCGATCTCAATCTCGTCAACTCATCCAATCCGGCTCACAAGGGCATGGCCCTGCATAAACATCCGCTGCTTCTCGACCAGGCATCCGTGATCATACCCGCCATTGAATCGAAGAAGTCGTCCTCGGTGAACACAAAAGACTACATGGTCGTGGTACAACCCCTGAGCAACGATCAGTCCATCATAGCCCTGAAGCCCAAGGCATGGGAAAGAGGGTTGGTCGCCGAACATGACAAGCGGCTTAAAAGCACAACATACGGCATCTTCATGATACTCGGCATCTTCTTGGTAGTCGGGGTATGTATAACGATTTTACTTGCTTTTATTATCTCAAAAATGACCGTCTCCCCTACCCGTAAAGCCTTCTCGGCATTGGAAGCGTTAAGCCTGGGCGATTTCGACTATGATATCGGGGCAGCAAAAGACAAGGAGATGGAATCGTTCGTCGAGTCATACCTCCGTCTGAAGACCTCCCTGGAAATGGCCCTCGAGAAGATCTCTAGGAGATAGCATGTCCAAACAGGTCCTCATCGTAGACGACGAAGAAACCTTGACCTGGTCTCTTGCGAAAACCCTCTCGCATGATCGTGACACCTATGAGGTGACCTCCGTCAATGACGGCGAGACCGCGCTGTCGATCTTTGATGAGCAGAGCTTTGACGTCGTCGTTCTGGATATCAGGCTTCCCGGCATAAACGGCCTTGATGTCCTGGTTAAGATCAAGGAGAAGAATCCTGCAACTAAGGTCATCATCATGACCGCCTACGGTTCCATGGATATCAAGGAAAAGGCCAAGGCGCGCGGGTCCCTGTTCTACATAGAGAAACCCTTTGAAATAGAACAGATGAGAGGGCTTATACTCAAGGCCCTGAAAGAAGACGCCTTACGGGGGTTCGCAGGAAGTGTAACGGGTCTTCAGCTCCCGGACCTCATTCAGATGAACTGTCTCACTCAGATGACCACAGCCCTGTTTGTTAATAAGGATGAACGGAAGGGCTGCATCTACTTTGAGGACGGCCAGATCACCCATGCCGAGGTCGGTGCCATCGAGGGTGAAGAAGCGCTCTTTACCATCCTTTCCTGGTCAACAGGCAACTTCAAATTCGTAGGCGGCATGAAAGCTCCTAAGAACAGCATCTCCACGAACTGGGAATACCTCCTCATCGAGGGGATGCGACGTGCGGACGAGATGAGTCTGGCCTTGGAGCGTGGAGAGATAGCAGACAGCGATGTCGCGCCGGTAGATGAATCGACTCGTGCGCTGGTGAAGAACCTCTCATCGCTGGGCGAGTGCATCGGCATCGCCATTATCCGCTCCGACCAGGAGATACTCTATCAGAGCGGAAACATAGCAAAGGAAATAAATATACCCTATGTTGCCAACTTCTATATGAATCTTCCCGAAGCACTGGGCGATCTCAGCACCACCAGGCCCAAAAAGGTCACCTTCATCGATCAGGGCAGGCTTGTGCTGCTCTACCCTTTCAAGATATTCGCCCTTGTCCTGCTCCTCAAGCGCTCGGTAATCTCCCAGGAGACTTCATCGACCATAGAGCGTCTCATCACACGGTATCAGGTTTAGGTTTACAAGACTTTCCAGGTCGACCTTGCAGCTCTTCAGCAGTATGTCCTGGATCTGCAGGCATTTCTGATGATGGAGCAGTATCCGTTCCTGTCTGATCTCATCTGTGCCGTATCTGTCCATGAGATCAAGAAATCTTCTGTTCAGCGAGACAACCCGGTCATGCATCACCCGTTTGTCGGCATAGTTGACGACCATGGCCTCACCGACCTCCCAGGTATTAAGTCTCACATGCTGTCCCACTATATCACCCACAGTTGCAAATCCTTCACGGCAGAGAAGCTCTTTGCCCAAGAGGGCATGATCATGGCCGTTTCCGATGCAGTCCGCCTTGCAGATGTCGTGAAGCAGCGAAGCCCTTTCAACCAGGGCAAGGTTCACGTAAAAATCTGAGGTGTTCAGCCATGTGCCTATCACGAGCGCTACACGCCTCACCATAAGCGAATGGCGCAGGATGTGCTCGGGCATTCTTCTGGCCCTGATAAGCCGGTAGGTTTCCGCCTGTGAAGGGATCACTTCTGCGCCCCCCCAGGAGTGGTCATGGCCGACCGGAGCGTATCGCCCATTCCCAGCAGCTTCAAATTGAGCGCCCATGTGGTTTTACTCGGGACCAGTGGCTGGCTTGCATTCACCTTTCTTTCCGCGACAACGGCCCAGCATTGTGAATTATAGCCGATAATCTGTGTCTGGTTGTCTAATCTGTGATTGATCGCATCATATCTCATGTCATACTCGGCATTAAACCCATGTATGAGGTTCGCTTTTATACCGATGGTGGCGAGCCTGGCATCCGGTCTGAAATACTCCTCACCGAAGGAGAGTGCGTCCCCGCGGGTGTCGCTGAAGGTGAGCGTGGTCGAATGCTGTGAGGTCGCATAGGGTCTGCCGGGTTCCCTGGTCAGGGTATTGAGATGGGTTGCGGTAAGCCAGGGGAATGGATGGAGATTGGATCTGATGTCGATTTCATTCCATTGCTTGAGGATATAGCTGTAATTGACGTCAACGGCCGCATCAGCCAATGATGCACCCTGCTTGTCCCTGATGTAATTGGAAAGACTGAAAATCATGTTGTGGGTCTTCTCCAGGTCATCGCCTGTCAGGAGCTGAGGGAAGGCATCTTCGAGATTGAGAGGATTCGCATTCCCGCCCGTGCGGGATAGATATACCATCGAGATCTCGGGTATTATCTGGTGATAGAGACCATTCATGAACTTGCTGCTGTAGAGCGTGGTGGACAGCGAAGCCCCTCTCTCTTCCCAATGCTCCTTGAATATCGAATCCGTGTAGAGATTCTTCGTTTCGGTGAATGCGGTGTCCCGGTACAGCTCCTGCACAAAAGGCCTGAAGGTCAGGTAGGGGAAAAGATATATCGGCCAAGCCAGCTCCACCTGGGCATTGTCCTTGCGGGCCTCTATCGAGTCTGAAGTGTACAGCTTGACGGAAGTGATCTCCGCAGAAGCCTGAAACGGCGTATACGGAACGGCTCGTTCACGCATCCTGGCAGTCAGCCTTGGCAGCTCCTGGAGGGTCTTGCCGTTGTCATCCTGGGTCAGGTCCTGTTTCCACTGGCTGGACAAGGAAAAGGATATGCCGTTATACGAATTCATCAACTGGAAGCGGGAGATGAGAACATCCAGCTTTGAATCGTCGAGCTGGTTCACCTCTCCGCCCGACATTCTCCCCCTCAGAAAATTTGAATTGTAAAATGTGCCGATGTCCCGGAAGTAGTCCACGTTGTTTACCAGGTTAAGGTCCCAGTTGATATTCGTCCCGCTCTGTTCGGATTTGAGGAACCACCGGTCGTGGGGGATCGTCGGGAGGATGCCCGAAGTGGTTTTGTCGCCCCCCTGCCTGTCATGGAGGGTCTCCAGATAGATGAGACCGCTTTTATCGTAGTCCAGGGCATACCTGAATTCATTCTCCACGAGCAGTCCGCGTGTCGAAAGCCATGTCGGGGTGATCGTCCAGTCCGCCGACCTGCCGAGCACTACGTATAAGGGCATGGCGAGACGGTAGCCGTAATCGGATCCATGGCCGGCCTCGGGGATAAGAAGTCCTGAATGACGCTCCAGCATGGCAGGGAAAAGCAGGTAGGGGATCTTGACGAGCGGCCATTCATGGACCTTGAACCGAGCGCCCCGGGCATTTCCATATCCCCCCACAGGGATCTCCAGGTTCTGAGCATCAATAGACCAGTCCGGCTGGCTCCCAAGGCAGTGGGTGATCTCAACGGATCGTCCGGTAAGGTATTCTTCACCGAACCGGGAGATGGATTCACCGGAGATCTTCATGGCATGGGTATAGTTAAGCACCATCCCATTCTGGATATGCAGGTCTTTTCTCCTGGCATTATAAGACAACGCCTCTGCACTGACCTCTCCCTTTGCCTCCTTCAGAAAACAGTTCCCCGTGGCCCAAATGTCCTCGCTCGCAGTGTCATACACAACATAATCGGCTTTCAGGGTAATATCTTCACCCTTCACCACGACGTTCCCGTACGCCTCAATGCGGGGACCGGTTTTGAACACCTCATCGGCTTCCACATCGAGCATCTTTGCCATGGCAAACCCACTGAGGGAAAGTATGATGATCAAAATCAGGCAGGCCAACCTCTGCATATGAGCAATTCCCTCACCTCTCCTACAGTATAGAATGAGCCCGTAACCACGGTGGAGCACCCTGTCCGAAGCGCCTCAAAGAAGGCCTGTGTAATGCTCTTGCAACGGGTGACCCCGCCCAGTGCCTCCACACGCCTCATTTCGGGTTCTCCCCACGATCTCGGCGATTGCACCGGTGCTATGAAGAGGTGCGGGCATACTGTTTTCAGGGTCGTGATGATCTTCAGGTAATCCTTGTCGGAAAGGATACCCGCAACCGCAACCCCCTCAAAGCCGCATTTCTTAAGGTGCTCCACAAGGACTAGCACAGATGAAGGATTATGCGCCACATCCATGATGATACCAGGGCCCAACATCTCAATCCTCCCCGGGAGAAAGGACGTCATGAGTGCATGGTTTAGACCCTCATCACCCGGATACAATCCCAGGGTGTGCGCCGCCTCCAGCGCCAGAGCCGCATTCATCCCCTGGGATGCGCCGGGCAGGGCGACCGGAAGGCCGAGCGGCTCTTTTACTTCAAGCGGTTCCGCTCCTATCGATTGTGCATATTCTCTGATGACTCCGAGCGCTTCACCCGTAGCCGTCGTGATGAGTGGCCGTCCAGGACGTGCGATCTCCGCCT
The DNA here is from genome assembly GCA_035542255.1 of Desulfomonilia bacterium. GTDB lineage: Bacteria > Desulfobacterota > Desulfomonilia > UBA1062 > UBA1062 > MWEI01. Next base: position 7,962 of record DATKLV010000291.1, read on the forward strand.
TCTCCCGGGCAATGGCGACAATGGTATTCCCCAGGTAATCGATATGGTCCAGGGATATCTCGGTGATGAGGGACACGATCGGGTCAAGCGTGTTGGACGCATCATACCTCCCGCCGAGCCCGACCTCGAAGATGCCGACATCGACCTTGTGTCTCTCAAACAGAACGGCGGCGAGAATCACGCACCACTCGAAGTAGGTGAGATCGATACTGCTCACCACAGGATCGAGCTCACTGCGGAGATTCTTCAGCTCTGCTGCGTCCGCTTCGGTTCCATCGATCCTGAAACGTTCCGAGAATCTGGCCACATGGGGCGACATGGTTGTGCCTACGGAGAGTCCCGTGCTCATGAGCATACGTTCGAGATAAATGCAGGTGGAGCCCTTCCCGTTGGTGCCGGCTACGAGAACGTGTGGATAG
>DATKLV010000292.1:0-8250 GCA_035542255.1 Desulfomonilia bacterium
ACCAACGGTGTCGGGAACGAAACAAATTCCCCCACCCCCGGACCGGCTTCAGCTCCTTCCAACCGCGTGACACCTAAAGCAGCGGGGTCCTAGGGCTCGAATTACCGCAGCCAGCTGGGCATGGGGTAAGAACAGCAAAGATCAGTATTCATCATGCCTGCAATGATTTACCTTTTTACGTTCCGCAAACCGATTAGCGATATCAGAATCATGGTAATGAGGAGTGCATTCGTGTCTGCGGCCGGTACGGGCATGGGGTGGCTGTTCGAGTCGAGCGGGTTCGTGCCTGCACGGACCTCTGCGCCGTCGGTATACCAGTCGCCGTCGGTATCGGGATTATTGGGGTTCGTTCCGTATGTATATTCCTGGAGGTCGGTGAGACCGTCGCTGTCGGTATCTACAGTTCCGGTATGGGAGAGATTGCCGAAATAAGTTATCTCCCAACCGTCGGGCATACTGTCGGAATCGCTGTCGATCATATACAGATTGACCCTCGGTTTTGTAATGCCTGCCGCTGCATAGGTGACGGGATCACCTGCCGCGATCATCTTCGATCTGACTTGAGCCGGAGAAAGGAATGAGCCTGTACCCGCCTTTGCAGCACTCTGGATGCAGGCTGCGGCGCCGGCTGCATAGGGGCATGAGGCTGAAGTCCCGCCGAATGTGCTTGTATATCCGCCTCCCAGGCTGGTTGTGTAGGCATTATGCGAAGGGGCGAACATATCGAGGAATGATGCCGTGTTCGAATAGGGGGCTACCTGATCCGCAGCCGTGGTATAGGCCCAGGCAATGGTGTTCGTCGAGCAGCCGGCATACGTCTGCTTGTTAGGGGCGCAGGATGAAGGGTCCACGCAAGCGCCCACGCCGCCGATGTTCGCATCGAACACCGCACCCACGGATATGACATTGGATATGCAGGCAGGGAAATCGATTTTATCGCAGTATCCCTCGTTCCCGGAAGAGGCGAACAGGGTTATGCCCGCTGTCACCGCATTGGCCGCCGCCTGGGTCATGGCTGATGAATAGGTGTCACAGGCGGAAGTGGACCCTGACCCTCCGAAGCTAGTGCTTATGACCAGGATGGGATTCTGCGTGTTGTCGTACTGATGGGTGATGCACCAGTCCCAGGCGGAGATCATGGCGGACGTATTGGCACTGCCGGAAGACCCGGCTGTTATCTTGAGCGCATACAGCTTGGCATTATAGGCCACACCGCCGTTGTAATCGCCGGTCGAGCCGAGGCTTCCGGCAGCTATCCCGGCGCAGCTCGTGCCGTGGCCGTTTGAATCCATGGGGTTGCCGTTATGGTCCCCGTAGTTGTAGCCGCCTATGACCTTGGTATTGGGAAACGCGGCCCCACCGAGCATGGGATGGGTATAATCGATGCCTGTATCGCAAATGGCAATGGCTACCCCTTGGCCGTTGTAAACGCCCCTCAGTATGGATGCGTCCATCAAGGTGGTTCCCTGGACATCGTGGGCCTTCAGGATCTCGTCCTTTTCCACCGAGACGACGTCAGGCAGGGCGATGAGCTGCCTGAGACCATCCGGGGAGACCTCTGCGGAAAAGGCCGGGAGATAGGAGAAGCTTCTCATGACCCGGACATGATTTACATCGAGGTTTCTCATCACCTTGTCCCTTGCTGACTGCATGGTGCTCCGCACATGAGCGCGACGCGACCTGTCCTTGAGCTGCGAATACCCTTCAAATCCTGAGGGCTGCTGCAACATGACGATCACCTGGGTTTTTCCCTTGCCGACGAGAAAGTCCTGGAGCACCGCATCGGCGTGATGCAGTTTCGGGCTGGAGGCAAGATCTCTGAACTGGTCCTGGGCCGGACAAAGGAGGGGATGCATGAGGAATACGGCGAGAAGGAAAACCAGAAGAACAACCGGACACCTTTTTGTTGATCGGATCAAGCCCATCACACAATTTCCTCCAGCTTCATGAGGGCTTCCCGATCCTTGACCATGTGGATAATTTGGAGATGATGTCTTCCAACAAGTCAGCAAAGTACCCTATGAAAAGGCATTCTATGCAGGTTGTGTTAAAAACGTATGAACGGACGGTTAAATCATCGTGAAAGTAGCCTGGTGCGATCGTGGAACAAAAACCACATCGCCGCAGCGGCACGGTCGAATCAGGACTTTTACAAAATGAATTTTCATGGAGAGTTCATGGTTCCTTCATACAAACTTAACATACTGGTGATAGATCGGCATTCAGGGAGCAACAGGAGTTTTCCATTCAGGCATAACCTTCTGTACAGGTACATCACGACGCACTGCATGCAAGTTTATCTCCTGTATGAGAGATGCATGATGCCTGCATAAAAAAGGAGGATAGGATGGAAACCATGGAACTACATGCCAATGAACGCAATGTCGAGCGTACACGGAACCAGGTCCTCACCCTGCTCACCAAGTGCATCTCGGATATCAGGAAGACCGTCAATGCCTCGGGCCTTACGCTCAGGGATGTGGGTATCGGGGTGGAGCAGCATCATATGTCGGGTGATTCATACATCGTCGATCTGAAGGTGCTCCTGTAAGGGCAGATCTTTTGCCGCGAAACAGTCAAATCAACAATAAAATCTGACCCCGCCGCCAGTTTGATATAAGACCTTCAGGCAGCTTCTTAAGATATCATTTCTTCACAGGTTCGAGGTCATACCCCATGACGTGGAGGTATTCCTTTCCGTCCCTGCTGATGAACGAGCAGGTGATCCCCCTGTCCCTGCCCAGCCCCATGACCACGGCCTCGGTGTCATCCATGGGCTGAAGGGCTGCGAAGCGGGCGGTGTCCTCCTTGACATCATGCATGGTGACATAAGCAACCAGGAAACCGTCCTCGATCTTGAGTTCCAGGGCCTTCATGGCGATGCCCTCGTCCTCGCGGTCCGTGTTCACATATCTCCCTACCCTGCGGGACCATGATGCGGGGATCTGCGGCGCAGTAAGCCGTGTGCCGAAGAGGATCCGTTTCCGGTCGGTCTTCCCTGCATGCGCCACAACGACAGGGTAGCCCGAGATCTCCGTAAACGAGAAGCAGAGCCTGTCAAAGGGTTCCCCGCCGATAGAGACCGGGATGAAACCTGCCAGGAGATACTTCAGGGAAAAGGTCCCGTCCCGCAAAGGGACAAGCAGGAAAGACCCTTGACTCGTTTTTGCACAGAGCCCGCTTCTCCTGGGAGAAATGGTGACCAGGCCCATCATGGTGTCGTAGGCGCCGGTATATCGTGCAGCCGTCTTGGGATCGAGCCGGGTAACGGGCGGCAGCGGTTCGGGCTCGGGGAGCTTTTTACCGGTCCTCATCTCGATCATCGATTCCAGGGCCTCCTGTGCGATCATGTTGATTGCCTGCGATCCCTCCACGCAGTTCGTGAGCACGACAACGCCGAGCTTGTGCTCGTACAGTGCGGTCATTACGCTGAAAAAGGTTGTGGTCCCGCCGTCATGGCCGATGATGGTGCCCATGTGCTTCTGGTGCAACACGGACCAGTTCAGCCCCGTGGTCATATCCAGGTCCAGGGGGGTATCGGCGTTCTGGACCCTGAGCATCTCCCGGAGCGTCTCCGGCTTGAGGATAACCTTGTCTTTCGACCTGCCGTCGGCGAAGACGACCTGCAGGAACCTCCCCAGGTCCGTGACGTTCGAGTAGAGGGAGCCTGCCGGCATGTCCCTTATGGCATACTGCTTCTGCTCCTTTCCCTGGAAATAACCCTTGGATGCAAAAGGGCGGACAGTGTCATTCATGACAAAGGACGAACCGGTCATACCCATGGGCTTGAGGAGATGGGCGTCCATGTATTCGGGAAAGGGCTCGACGCCTACTTTTTCGACCATTCGGCCGAGCACGGTCATGGCGACGTTGGAATAGGATGAAATCATGCCCGGAGGGGATGCCGTGTATTCGTCCCTGATCCGGGCTGTGAAATTTTCCAGGCTCTCAGGGTTCGTGCAGAACATTCCATGGAGATAATCCGATGGGATCCCCGAGTGGTGCGTCATGATGTTGCGCGGCGTTATGGGGCCTGCATCTTTGAACCTCGACCTGATAGAGAATTCCGGCAGATAGGTTTGGATGGGCCTGTCGATGTCTATTTTACCCTGCTCGGCGAGCTGCATAACAGCGCTTGCCGTGAATACCTTTGATATGGAGCCCACGCGGTAGACCGTATTCTCGGTAGCCTTCACCTCGTTCTGACTGTCCGCATACCCGAACCCGCGCGCCCAGACGATCCGCTGGTCATCCACCAGGGCGATGCTCAGACCCGTGATGCCGCTTTTCCGCATGGACTGTTCGATGTAGCCGTTCAGGTATAAAATGACATCGTCATAGCCCTTCCTCTCCGAGAAATCCGGTCTCCTGGGTGCGGAAGCACACCCGTACATGAGGACAAGCACTACGGACAAGATGCAGTACACCAGGATGCCAAGGGCTGCTGTCATGCTCCAGGTTCTTCTCATGAAACTCCTCCCTCCTTACATGTTCTCATTTCCTTAAATCGTCTGTATGTTCATCTCCAGTCCCTTGTCCTCAGAAGGAGTACTGAACACCCATGCCCGTCAGGAACAGGTTGCTGTCGAAGAACGAGATATTTGCACCGGTGCGGGCGTAGGCCAGCATGACGACATAGGTAAGCGAATCGTACCCGAAGGGGGCCTTGAGCAGGTAGGTCAGGCTTCCGCCGAGGTCATGCTCTTTCCTCGTCTTGTCGAACACGGGATGTGTCCTGTCGAAGCTCTTTTCCATGTATGCAAGTGATGTGCTCAGGGTACTCGAGGTTGCTGAACGTCCCGGTGATATATGCGGCCCCGATGGTGATGGAACCGGAGAAACCGCCCTTAACACCCTGTTTTGTATCTTCTGCTGCATGGGATGCCTGGGAGAGGATGAGAAACAGGATGATGAAAACCGCCAGTGCCAGCCTGAACATGGATGCTCCTTTCACGGTGAGATAAGTTGATCCGCTCTCATCACTTCGCTGATCATGATGGTACCCTATCACCTCTCAAGGGTATGAATCTGTGGTTTTTGTGTCGAGGTTTGTCAAAAACTGTAAAAGTGAGAAGGAGATATGCAGGTGAGAGGGTTCGTGGAAGTGCATTCCCTGCTTAGCAATCGAAACTGAGCAGGACATTACCACCTCTCTGTTAAGATTGTATAAATATAAAAAAGGAGGATATCCTAACAAAAATTTAACAAATCATTGGTAGTAGAGCGGCCATGATGAGTTCCTCTCCATCCCGAAGATCGAGGACTGTCTGCTTCCTGATAACCTTTCTTCTGCCGTTGCTGTTCCCGTGTCAACCGGAGTCACCTGTTATGGCCCTACAGTTCGAGCAGCGAACCTATCTGATCATAAAAGGCAATGAAAGGTACCTCTGCCAATGGGAACTGAAACAGGGTGACGGCATTACGGTAATTACCAGGCAGAAATCCGAGGAATGCACCAGTGAGTTCACTTCCCGATATGAATCCATTCTGATGCTCGTGAAAGATCTTAATACGAAGATCGAAGCACGAAGGGAAGGGGACGCCCTTTCCGTCATCGGAACCCTGAGAGGCAGGAATGTAAGCAGGAAATACCAGCTGGACAGTGCGCCCTGGTACCAGGTCATGTCCTATTCCCTCCACGACTTCGTTCTCGGGGACAGGAAGGAAATGGAGTTCTGGATGCTGCACCCGGAGACCTTTGTGCCGTATAAAATGAAAGCCGTAAAAGAAGGGATCGAGACGATCTCGATCAGCGGCAGGAAATTAGAGGCACAGAGGGTCCGGCTGAGGATCAAGGGCGTCCTCTCCCTGTTCTGGCATGGTGACTCCTGGTACCGTGCAGGCGACGGGGTGCTGGTGCTCTACAAGAGCCTCAACGGTCCGCCCGGTTCTCCTGAAACGTCGGTAGAGTATGTCGGTCCGTGATGCCGGTTTTTTCTGCCGGTCCTGAGGAAGGCTTGGTCTTTCCGTCAGGTGAGGTGTCTCAATAAAATAAAAAGGCAGGGCCTCTTTAAGACCCTGCCTGTCTTGTAACATCATAATCCTTCCAATCGTTCGATTGTCGTCTTCCCTTCCAACACGATGTACCGCCTCATCTCTTTGAGTGTCTTCTTGTTTACCCCTTCAACCTTGAGGAGGTCATCAACGGACTTGAAGGGGCCGTTTGCATTCCGGAACTCGATGATGTAATGAGCAATCTCTCCATTGATATAGGGCACTTTCAAGAGCTCGTTGTAGCTCGCCGTGTTCACATTGACCTGCCCCCAGATGACTGCGGCCTGGCTGGCATGTGCAGCGACAAAGACCAGAAACATCACAGCAATGAATGTCGTCATTTTCTTCATGATAGGTTCTCCTTTTTTTATAGTTTTTCATTCTTTGACTATGTAGTCACGTGCGAAGACCGAAAGGCCTACCACATGTTTTTTTATTACCTATGCCCCGAAGAGCTCGTTCATGCGTAGCAGCAGGTTCAAGTCTCCCTGCACGGCATACTTCTGCTCCAGGAACATCTGCTGGCCGTCGGCCTTTTTGGTCATGATGTCCATCCAAAGATCGAACGGGGCCGTTATGGTGATGTCGGGTTTCTCGGCCGGTCCCGAGGCTGTCCGGATCTTCCCGCCGGCAATGCTGAAGTGGCAAGTCGTCTCCTTTCCGCCCGTGAACGCGAACTGGTAGACTGCCTTCAGGTCCTTGGCAGCCGCGGCATTGAAGCCGAAGGACAGGACATTCAGGTATCCCTCAACAGAATCGGGCCTGGGGAGCATGTTCCTTTCCGCGAACTCCTTCGGCGTCACCTTCTCTTCGATGCAGGTCTTCCACATGAGATTGCCGCTGTGCTGCAGGAAGCACTCAGGATCATCCATGAGGTCCTGGGTGATGACGGCCATGGTCCCGGGCGATACGAAGCCGTTCTCCACGATCTCCCGGCCCGCCATCTCCACGGCATCGAAAATCTCCACCGCCTTTGCCTTCATCTGAGGCTGCGCCATGACCTCGGCCATGGGACGGTAGATCTCTGCAGCGAGGAGGCCGCTCCTTCCGAAGACATACCTGGCCCAGGACGACAGCTGGTCAAAGGCCGAGAGCTCCGGGAACCCGCAAACGCTCAGCATGACCACCCGGGGATGTCTGTGACGCCAGGGGTGGACTGTCTCTTCCCCCTTTTTTTCGAAAAAGGGCTGGAGAACCGGAAGAGTACGCTCGATGAAGGTCTTCATCTGTGCGTTGATGGTGAAGTGGAAAAGGGGCGAGGCATATACCACGAGGTCCGATGCCAGCCACTTGGGGAAGAGCTCTGCGGTCATGTCGTCCCTGAGGATGCACATGCCGGGTGTTTTGGTCCAACAGGTGTAGCACCCGATGCAGAACTTGATGTCCTTTTTCCTGAGGTCCACCACCTCCACCCCTGCACCTGCCTTTCGCATACCCTCGACCAGGCGGTCGAGCATCATCTTCGTCTTTGTCTGGCCCTCGGGCCGCGCACTTGAATTAATTGCCAACACCTTCATGGTCAGCCTCCTTTGATTTTTTCTCATGGAGAATCATTCTTAAAGTCGTCACTGTTTTTGTTTATCCGATGTAAACATCTCTCTCATCTCTTTCTGTGAGGGCAGCCCCTTCTTTTTCAGGTAGAAATCAGGGAACTTCATATTGAAGGGAACACCCAGAAATATGATCAGGCTCAAGGGGATTAATGCACGGGTGATGACCGACGGATAGAGACTGAGCAGCATGCATGCTGCAAAGATTCCCGACCAGACACGGGTCATAACCGTGTTGATCCTGATAAAGAGTGGGTTCTGCCAGACCTCGGGAGGCGCCGTCTTCCTGGCGAAGTGCTGGGTGAAGGGTTCCATGCCCATCACGGGTGGGAGAAAGCTCGCGAGGAAAAGGCTCAGGTAGATCCCGGTCACTGCATAGTTGGTGAATATCTTCCGGCCGGTCTGAGGCATCAGGGAAAGCAGAAGCGCCGCAGCGATGAAATAGGCGCTGATGGCCCAGTCGAAGTACGAAGGCTTGTCAAGCCGGTAAGCCAGGATGATGATCCCTATGCATACGATCGCCATGATGCACGCAACCCTGAGGAGGCTTTCAGCCGGTCTGGGTGTCGAAGCCCAGATCTTGAATGAGGCAAGAGGGATAAATGCTGCAAAAGGGAGAATACGCTCCATGGTCTTTTGTCCCCTGTTCATATAGATCCTCCATTCCGGGGGTGTGAGGTACTCCCCTTCTTGTGTACGGGGATTT
>DATKLV010000293.1:0-3007 GCA_035542255.1 Desulfomonilia bacterium
CGTATCTGATGAGTTGCTTCCGGTTGAGCGAGCGCAGTCCCAACCTTACCGACAGGCTTAAGACGAATAGAATGAGGAAGATGATGAGTAATGCATTCCAGCAAATCATGATGTTTGGTCAGCTCCTTGTGCGCTGAAATGATGAGCGTAAGGATCTAGAACACCAAACAAAGGATGTCAATTCCTTAATGACAATAATAATCACGAGATAATTTTTTTGACATTTAATCACTATCTTTAGAGTCACATCATGGTCGCCAGCCACAAGAGGCCCATGGCAGGGATGATGGCCCACAGACCCAACACATAGATGGTGTACATGCGGTTGTCAAAGATGGTCTGCTCCGTGTAGAAGTCGATACCCTTTGCAAGGAAGAACAGGGGCGGCAGCAGGCCGTATGCCAGTGCCGGTGCTATCTTCAGGGGAAAGCTCAGGAAGAGCACGAGCGCCAGACCCATGATGGTATATTCAAGCAGCATGGTTACCTTGTCTTCGTTGATGTACCTGGCTAGGCTCATTCTGCCCATGATGGCGTCTTTTTCCATGTTCTTGAGCCCCAGGAGGATCTCTGAGGTGAGGTAATGGGTGGCGACGTAGGCGGTAAGCAGGCCGATATCCGGCTGGACCGCCGTGCGGGTGAGGATCAGAGGCACCACGATGGAGATGAGAATGAATATGGCTGCACCGAAGAGGCTCTTGAGATAATCCTGCACGCCGGCCACATCCAGCAGCGGTCTCAAGAGTGAGGCCCCGATGATGACCAGGGCGCCGGTAAATTCATTAGCGATGAGGCTGATAGACATGGCGATGCCCGTGGATATGGCCCATGTAGGCCACTGCCGCGATCTTTTGGTGCGGGCCGTGGACGAGAATGCAAGGAAGAATACCGCAAGCAGCACATCCCACCGGTATGGCTGGCCGCAGAAAACGAGTGCCGTCATGGCGATTCCGAGATTGCCCAGTGAGGGCAGGATAGGGGACTCGGCCAGGGTGTCCAGCACGGCACTCTCGATGACGGAGGATGCATGGATGCTCTTGAGCGCGTCTATGCATTCCTCGATGACCCAATGAGGGGTGGATGCCCCGGCGATGACGGCTACCTTCTTCATCTGTGAGCGGCTTATGTCCCTGAGCTGGTCAGGGGTTTCGATCTTGATGACATTGCGGTTTTCTTTGGCTGCGATCTCGGCCAGGCGCTTCGTATTGGCCGAGGTCCTTCCGCCGATGACGATGAAGGTGTCGTGGTCCTTGGCAAGGTCCCTCACTTCGCTCTGGCGGTCGACCGTCGAGCGGCATATGGTATCGGATACGTCCAGGATATCGGACTTTTCCCGCAGGATATCGATGATCTCTTTGTACAGTGCCACGTCGAAGGTGGTCTGGGCCACAACGGCAAGTCTCTTTACCCGGGGCACCATTTGGGCGTCCTCCAGGGTTTGAATGATCATACCCTTGTTACCGGCGACACCCATGTGGGCATCCATCTCAGGGTGATCTTTGTCACCCACTATGGCGATGAGGTCGGCGGTCCTGGTGGCCTTCTTGATGACCGTATGCAGCTTTAGGACCATGGGACATGCAGCGTCGATGACCTCGACGCCGCGCTCCGTCAGCGCGGCCTTTTTGTCGGGTGAGATACCGTGGGCTCGCACGATGGCGATATCGCCGGGCCTCAGCTTCGGATCGATGATGTCGTGGACGATCCCGATCCCCCGCTTGGTGAGCGCATCAATGACCTGTGGGTTATGGATGATCTGTCCCAGGGTGTAGATCCTTTTCCCGGGGTCCTTCTGCCTTACCTTGAAGGTGATGTCGATGGCCCTGCGGACCCCGAAGCAGAAACCCGCATGTCGCGCAATGGTTATCTTCATGGTAAAGCCTTTCTTACCGCATGGACAAGGTATTCCTGGTTCCCTTTCGCACCTTTGACCGGGGAGGGGATGACTTTGTCAACGGCCAGGCCCAGATCCCTTAGAAAGGCGCTGATGCCGGCTATGACCGAGTCATGCACCTTCTGGTCTCTTATGACGCCGCCTTTGCCCACCTCGTGCCTGCCTGCCTCGAACTGAGGTTTGATCAGCGTGATGATGTGCGCTTCGTCCTTCAGGAGATCGAGCACCGGAGGGATGACCAGCTTCAGAGATATGAACGATACATCGAACGTTGCCACATCACACGGCTCGGGTACCTGTACTCGGCTGATCGTGCGCGCATTGACGCCCTCCAGACAGACAACCCTCGGGTCGGTCCTCAGCCTCCAGTGCAGCTGTCCGTGCCCGACGTCGACGGCATATACCTTTTGCGCGCCCCTCTTGAGCATGACCTCGGTGAAGCCTCCCGTGGATGAGCCGATATCGAGGGCGATCATGCCCTTAACGTCCAGGCAGGATGCGTCCAGGGCTGCCTCCAACTTCAGTGCCCCCCTGCTAACAAAGGTGTTGTACGGCTTTAGCGCCACAGATACATCATCTTCGATGGCTGTCCCCGCCTTGGTCACGGACCTGCCCCCCACAAGGACCTGTCCTGCCATGATGAGCCCGAGGGCCTTGGAGCGTGTCTCGGCAAGACCTTTCTCAACCAGAAGCTTGTCAAGGCGCATCTTCATGACAAGACATCCCTTACGGCCTTGTGGATGCTTTTTGCATCCAGCCCCACGATCTTCCGGAGATCGCTCAATGATCCATGCTCGATGAACCGGTCGGGTATGCCCATGAGCCTGAACTTCAGGGGTATGTCGATGTCCTGAAGCATCTCGAGTATCGCGGAACCGATGCCTCCATGGACGCATCCGTCTTCCGCCACGACAAACCTGCCGCCGCACGAAAGCACCAGGTCCCTTATGGTTTTCACGTCCAGCGGCTTGGCAAAGACAAGGTCGACGACAGAGACGTCTTCCACATCCGAAATTGCCTCAAGCGCCGTGTAGCACAACGGCCCTGCGCAGAAGACAACGGCCTTGGAGCCCTTTTTCAATACCTCGGGCCTGCCCAGTTTCAGCTTTGCCGC